>JAEZHQ010000093.1 GCA_023416455.1 Pseudomonadota bacterium
TCGGGCCGCCCAAGATCGATGAGGCAAATGCCCTTGTTGACATAGGCCCATGAGACCTGCCGCAGCACCGCCGATTCGGTGGCGGCTCCAAAGCGGTCGATCATGTCATCCAGTGTGCCGAGCGCAGCGGCGATCTCCCCTTGGACGTAATATTCGTCAGCCTTCCTGGCCATTCGAAGCGACGCGCTCTTTTCGGACTCGGCCCTGTTTCGCCCCCCGTCCGTGCGCTCTCCGCCGGAGGGCGCCCTCGGATCGTCTCCGGAAAATGGCTCAGCCGCCATGAACCGGACTTCGTCGTAGGCCGCGATCACCGCCGCCCGGTAATGGGGATGCCAAGCGCAGGACGGCTCATCACGCGCTTCGTCGGCCATGCGGCGAAGCTCCTCCGGGCCGTACAGCCTGGCCAGGAACTTGGTGAGCCAGCGGAGCTTCTGCTTGGAGCGTCGCGTCCCATGGCGCATCAGGTACCAGATGTTCAGGAAACGCTCGGTGATCTGGTAGCCGGAACGGGCGCCCGAGGTGGAAACCTCCTGAATGAAGCCATCCTTTTTCAGGCGGTTGAGCTGCGAGGAGATCGTCGTCACCTCGATCCCCGTCACCGTGCTGATGTCCCGTGACGTCATGGGATCCCAGTTCAGGGCGATGGCGTCGATGACGGCCCGCTGCTGGGGCGTCGCGTAGTCCTCGATCCGCGCCTTGTAGAAGGGCGTGACCTGATCGAGCAGAGCCTCCAGGTCGGCGAAGACCGTCTCGCTCTCGCTGCGTTCGATGATCTGGTAGATGAGCGCGAGCACGCGGGGGTTTCCCCCGGTCAGGGCGTAGAGCGTGCGCAGGCGTTCCGGCTGGCGGTTGAGCACCTGCCGGACCGGCGCGCCGGCCTCCCGGCGCAGATCGGCCAGGGCCTGCATGCAGCGCATCAGTTCCGGTTCCGTCAGCGGTTCCAGCAGGTGCGGGTGGAAGAACTCGTAGAAGGGCGCCTCACGGTCGCCGCTCTGCCCCAGGAACTGCGTGGCGGCGCCGATCACGATGGGGCCGTCGGGCATCTGGAGGATTCGCCGCAGGCCCCATTGCTCCGTCGCAGCCAGGGCATCGAGGATGAGATCCAGATTGTCCACCAGGAGCACCGGCCGGCCACCGGCGTCCCGGCACAACGCCAGGAACAGGGTGACCGCTTCGTCCGGATCGCGTTGCGCCGGGCCGGCCAGAAACCGGTCGATGGACCGGTCGATGCGCTCGGCCAGCGCTGGCCGGCCATTCGCATCGCACCATTCCGCCAGGGCCTCGCAGCAGTTGCGCCAGAAGGCGCTCACGGTGATGACGTTGTACTGCTCCTCGCGGAACCGGAGAGGGATGAAGCGGGCGCGCAGTTCGTCGTCGCGCATGACGCCGACGGCGATCCGCCGCAGCAGGGTGGATTTGCCCATGCCGCGCTGGCCGATGACGATCTGGTGCTCGCTCTCGCCGCCCCGCGCCGCGCTCCGCAGGACGTTCAGCAAAAGGTCAAGTTGGTCGTGGCGGGCGACGAAGGACTCGACGACATGATCGTCGGTCATGCGCTCCTGGTTGTAGAGGCCGGGATAGGGAATCATGCAACATAGTCCAACCAATAGCGGCGAAGCAGCCCGGATCGGAAACGCCAGCGCTCCCGGTCCTTCACCAGATAGCCGTCGCTGCCCAGGCTCATCAGAAGGTCCTTCAGGTTCCTCCGGGAAAAGCCGGGAAAGGTTGAGGCGATGTGCCCGAGGAGCGTGTCCTCCCTCTCGCCGTCCGTTCTCTCGCAGCATTTGGCGAGGATGGCGCGCAGGCGATCCGTTTCGTCCGCGAGGAAATTCTTCTGGATATGCTCCCTCCACGGCGCGAAATAGGTCTGGTGCCGGGGTGAGAGAAGGGTGTCGAACGCCTGGAGGATGTCCGCTTCCGTGGCGACGGCGGTCCCGTCCGGGTCGGGACGATCGGTCGCCCGGACGCAGCGCGCGACATGGCTGAGATAGTAGGGCGACAGCCATCCGAGTTCCCGGACCAGGCAGGCGAAGGCCCCCTCGCCGAAATCGAACCGTTCACCAATGAGATTTCGGTCAAACTGCTCGGCGAGGAAGGAGCGAGCCTCCTCCTCCGTGAACGGGTCCAGCGGAAAGACCTCGAAATCGAGAAACGCCCCTTCCAGGTTGAAGCGGCGAGCCACCACGTCGAGGCCGACCGAGCCGGTCAGGAGCCAGGAGACGTTTGTGAATTCCTGCTGCAACCGGCGCAGATGATACAGCAGCGTGCGCGTGGCATCGGCATTCTGTCTGGCCTGCTCCCAGATGAAGAGAGAGAATTCATCGATCAGCACCAGCGTGCGCCCCTCCCGCCGGTTCAAGGCTCCGATCAACGTTTCGGAAAACACCCGGGGATCCATGCTCCCGATCATCTGGGAGATGGTTTCTCCCGACGTTCCACACTTGATCTGATTCAGTTTTGCCTTGAGAAAGGCGGTGACGGACTCGGTCACCTCCTGCTTGCCGTCGATCTCCTGGCAGAGGATTCGCAGAAAGTCGTTTTCCGTCCGAACGCCTTCGACGTCGATGCGGATGCAGTTGTATCCGTCTTCGAGGACATCGCCTTCCAGCTGCTTCATCAGCCAGGTCTTGCCGATCCGGCGCGGCGCCAGCATGAGGACATTGCGCCCCGCCAGCAGAAGGCGTTTCAGCTTTTGCCGTTCCGCAAGGCGGTGATGCGCGTTGTCGGCCATGAGGGCGCTCTCCATCGTCATGGCACTATCGTGCACGCGCAATTATTCAGCGTCAAATAACTGCATGTACGCATTTATGCGTATTCGCATGGCTTCGCAATCCGTCGCGGAGTCGGTGCCGCAGCACTTCAGAGCAAGCGGGCCTGCGGAGAGTCGGTCAAAACCAGCGCCCGGAACGCCGGCACCGCGCTGGGCGCACGAGAAAAAAGGGCCGTGGAAATCCACGGCCCTGAGTCTAGGGAGGAAACGCCCCGAGAATGGGCGGATGCAGAATAGGCGGTAACGCGGGGAAACTGGTATTACCATTTGCGTATGGGTGCGGTGCGGCATCCGCATGGGGCGCGGCGATCGGACGCGCCATCGCCGCCATTCAGGCGGCGGCCACCATTGCCGCCATTCAGGCGGCGGCGACCGCTGCCGGGGCCGCGCGTCCGGTGGCGCGGTCGAGCGCCGCCCACACCGCCCGTTCGTCCAACGCCGGCCAGCGTCCGGCGACGTGTTGGTCGGGCCGGATCAGGTGGACCGTCCCGGCACGGCCGCCGTAGCGCCGGCGCGCCAACCCCTCCCCGTCGGCCAGGACCGCAAGGGCGCCCCTGTCCGCGGCGCCGAAGGCGGCGGCGTCCGGCGCCACCACCAGCGCGCGCAGGCCCGCGGGGTGGCGGCGGAGCGCCGCGAGGGCGGTGCGGTCCGGCAGGTCGGCGGGGCCGTCGGCGAAGACCAGAAGCACGAAGTCGTGCCCCAGCCCGTTCAGAAGCCAGCCGGGCAGACCGTCGGGCGTTCGCACCGGGGCGTCGGGGCACGGCGCGCCGGGGCCGGCGCCGTCCTCCCACGGGGTGCCGTCCGGGGTTTGCAGGCTGCCCCCGCCCAGCGCGCAGGGCAGCGACAACCGCCCGGAATTGACCAGCCGGCGGGCGAAGGGGGCGTCCACGGCCAGGGCGAGAACGGCGTCGCGGAAAAGCTGCGCCCCCGGCCCCTTGGGCGCGATGAAGTCGGTGGAGCGGGTGGAGGCGCGGATGTTCTCGTCGGCCGCCCGGCCGCGCTCCTCGTCGTAGCTGTCGAGCACCCCCTCGGGCGCCGCTCCGCGCAGGACGAGCGCCAGCTTCCAGACCAGATTGTCGGCGTCCTGGATCCCGCCGTTGCCGCCGCGCGCCCCGAAGGGGCTGACCTGATGCGCGCTGTCGCCGACGAACAGCACGCGGCCGTGGCGGAAGCGCTCCAGCCGCCGGCACTGGAAGGTGTAGACCGAGACCCATTCCAGCTCGAAGCGCGCGGCATCGCCAAGCATGGCCTTGAGGCGGGGGACGACGCGCCCGGGCTTGCGCTCCTCCTCCGGATCGGCGCCCCAGCCGAGCTGGAGGTCGATGCGGAAGACGTTGCCGGCCTGGCGGTGCAGCAGGGCGCTGCGGCCGGGGTGGAAGGGCGGGTCGAACCAGAACCAGCGCTCGGTCGGAAAATCCGCGGTCATGCGGACGTCGGCGATGAGGAAGCGGTCCTCGAACACCTTTCCCGCGAAGGCGAGGCCCATCATCCGGCGCAGCGCGCTGCGCGCCCCGTCGCAGGCCAGCACCCAGTCGGCCGCGACGGCGTAGCGGCCCTCCGGCGTCTCGACCTCCAGCGTCACCCCGTCGGCCGCCGGGTCCAGCCCGACGACCCGGCTTTTCCAGCGCATCTCGACGGCGGGCAGCTCGGCCGCGCGCTCGATCAGCTGCTCCTCGACGAAATACTGCTGGAGGTTGATGAAGGCCGGCATCCGGTGGCCGTCCTCCGGCAGCAGGTCGAAGCGGTAGACCAGCCGGTCGCGGTGGAACAGCCGGCCCACCTTCCAGGTGACGCCCCGGGCGACCATGCGGCCGGCGACGCCCAGCCGGTCGAAGATCTCCAGGCTGCGCTTGGACCAGCAGATGGCGCGGCTGCCGGTGGACACCCGGTCATCCTCGTCGAGGAGCAGGACGGGGATGCCGTGCAGGGCGCAGTCGATGGCGGCGGTCAGCCCGACCGGCCCGCCGCCGACCACCACCACCGGGTGGCGGCCGGACGGACGGCCGCGCAGCTCGGGCGGGGTGGCGTAATGCAGGGGACGGCTGCGGTGGGGCACCGCCGGTCACTCCGCCGGCCGGGCGGCGCCCGGGGCGCGCCAGCTCTCCACGTAGCCGGCCCACTCCACGGCCGCCGCGCCGGCGCCCACCTCCAGCGCGTCGCGCGTGTCCAGCATCACCGCATACTCGTCGGTGGCCGGCTTGCGCGGCGTCAGGGCGGCGCCCAGCGCCTTGGGGTGCGGGCCGTGGGTGAAGCCGCAGGGATGGAAGGTCACCATGCCGGGATGGATGTTGTCCCGGCTGAAGAAGTCGCCGGCGTGGTAGAACAGCACCTCGTCGAAATCGTCGTTGTTGTGGAAGAAGGGCACCTTGAGCGCCCCGGGGTCGCTCTCGAAGGGGCGGGGCGTGAAGGTGCAGACCACGAAACGGTCGGCGACGAAGGTGGTGTGGGCGCTGGGCGGCAGGTGGTAGCGGTGGCTCATCAGCGGCCGGATGTCGGCCAGGTTGACGCGCACCGGGGCAAGGTCGCCCTTCCAGCCCACGGCGTCCAGCGGGTTGTAGGGGTAGGTGACGGTGGAGACGGCGCCCCGCCGCTTGATGCGGACCCTCCACTCCCGCTCGTCCTGCTGGGCGCGGAAGGCGTCGTCGATCCGCGGCGTGTCCAGCACCGCCGGGTCGAAGAGGGCGTGCCGGCCCACCAGCCCCTTGTCCGGCAAGCGGTAGGTGCCGCCCGTCGCCTCGATCAGCAGGGCGGTCAGCGGCTCGGCGCATTCCACCCGCCACATGGTCGAGCGCGGGATCACCAGATAGTCGCCGGCCCGGACCTCCAGATGCCCGTAGTCGCAGAAGAAGGCGCCGCGGCCGGTGTGGACGAACAGCAGCTCGTCGCCGTCCGCGTTGCGGGCGAGATGGTCCATGCGCTCCGGAGCCCGCCACAGGCGCAGGCCCACATGGGCGTTGTGCAGCACCTCGGCGGCGTCCCAGGGCGAGGCGTGGACGCTCTCCAGCCGGGTCAGGTCGAAGGCGCGCGGGCGCAACGGCCCCTCCCAGCCGGTCCAGCCGGTGGGCGGGTGGCGGTGGTACATGTGGGTGGCGGGGCCGAAGAACCCCTCCTTGCCCAGCTCGCGCTCGAAGGTCCCCGGCGGCAGGTCGGCGTGCGCCTGGCGCGAGGCGTCGCCCTCCACGCGCGGCAGGGTGATGAACGGCTTCACGGCTGGCCTCCTCCCCTATCGCCCCCGCTGGGGGCCTCCCCCAGAGATCGTTGCAAACGAAACCGCTTGCAAGGGCCATCGTCCGCGGGGGAAACCGCCATGCCGGAGGCGGGCGCCGGCCGGAGACCGGAGACCGGAGACCGACAGCGGACCGGGACGGCCTTTGGAGGGAGGTGCCGCTACGCGGTCACCATCTGCTTGCGGATCATCTCGGCCAGGGCGTCCGGCGGCATCGGGCGGCCGAACAGGTAGCCTTGCAGCAGGTCGCAGCCGACCGAGACCAGGAAGTCGCGCTGCTCCGGCGTTTCCACCCCTTCCGCCACGGTGACGAGGTTGAGGCCGTGCGCCATGCCGACGGCGGCGCGGACCAGCGCGCCGTTCCTGATGTTATCCGGGATGTCGATGACGAAGGCCCGGTCGATCTTCAGCTTGGTGACCGGCAGCTGCTGCACGTAGCTGAGCGAGGAGTAGCCCGAACCGAAATCGTCGATGGCGACCTGCACGCCGATGGCGGACAGCTCGCTCAGCGTCCGCACGGCGACCTTGAGGTCGCGGACCGCCGCCTGCTCGGTGATTTCCAGGCCGAGGCGGCCGTGCAGCGCCGGATTGGAGCCCAGCAGCTCCTCCAGCCGGTGCGTCAGGTTGCCGCGCAGGAACTGCTGGCCGGAGATGTTGATGAAGATCCGCTCGGTGAGGACGCCCGCCGCCTCCCACTCCGTCATCTGCTGGACCACCGTGGACAGCACCCAGTCGGTGATGGGGACGATGAGCCCGCTTTCCTCCGCCACCGGGATGAACTCGCCCGGCGACACCGGTCCCAGCGTGTGGTGGGTCCAGCGCAGCAGCGCCTCGGCGCTGGCCACGCGGCCGGACTTGCCCTCGACGATGGGCTGGTAGACGAGGTGCAGCTCGTTGCGCTCGATGGCGTGGGCGAGGTGCGTGGTCAGCAGCATGCGCCGGGTCGCCGCCGCCGCCATCTCCGGCGTGTAGAAGCAGACGGCGTTGCCGCCGTCGTGCTGCACCGCCTGGAGCGCGAGCTTCGCCTTGGCGTTCAGCTCCTCCAGGGTGAGCACGCCCTCGTCCTGGAGCGCGGCGCCGATGGACAGCCGCAGGCGCACCCAATGGCGGTCGGCGTAGATGGAGGCGGTCAGCCGGTCGTGGAGCACGCCGGCCAGGGTCTGCGCGTGGTCGGCGTCGGTCACCCGCGACAGCGCCGCGAACTCGTCGGCGGCGATGCGGCAGATGTAGGTTCCCTCGGGCAGCACCTCGGTCACCCGGCTGACCATGGCTTTCAGCGCCGCATCGCCGACGTGGAAGCCGAAGGCCTCGTTGATGTCGCTGAACTGGTCGACGTCCAGCGTGTAGAGCGCGAAGCGGTCGCCGTGGCCGGCGGTCTCGCCGGGTGCCCTGGCCAGCATGGCCTCGCACTCCTCCAGGAAGGCGGTGCGGGTCAGGACGCCGGTCAGCGGGTCGTGCCGCGCCAGGTAGAGGGCGCGCTGCTCCGCCGCCAGCCGTTCGGAAATGTCGCGGAGGATGCCCACGAAGGTGACCTCCGGCCCCAACCGTGCCTCGCCCACGCTGAGGTGGATGGGAAAAACCGTGCCGTCCTTGCGCCGGCCCAGCGATTCGCGGCCGATGCCGATGATCTTGGCGCGCCCGCTGTCGAGATAGCCGTCGATGTAGCGGTCATGGTCGCGCGCGAAGGGCGAGGGCATCAGCACCGACAGGTTCCGCCCCAGCAGCTCCGGCTCCTCGTAGCCGAACATGGTGCAGCAGGCCCGGTTGATGCGGCGGATGATGCCCCTGCGGTCGGCCAGCACGATGCCGTCGACGGCGGCGTCCAGGAGGGCCGTCACGAAAGGATCGCGCCGGGTCGTGACGGCGGCGACATGCTCCGGGTCGGCGTCCTCCTGGAGAAGGGCGAGGCCGCCGAGGACGGCGCCATGGGCGTCCCGGTGCGGGACCACGCGGCCGGTCAGGACCTTGCTGCTCCCGGCGGCGGCGATGACGCCCTCCACCGGTTCCGCCCGGCCGGTCTCGATGGCCCGGGGCAGCGCCTCGGCGACGGCCCGCGCCACCGCCCCGTCCAGGTCGGCGAGGCGCTGCCCGCGCAGGGCCGCCGGCGTGCTCCCCACGGCCGCCGCGAACCATTCGCCGGCGTGCAGGCAGACCCCATCGGCGTCCACATAGGCCAGCGCGAGGGCCTCGTCGGCGAGGATGCTCGCGGCCAGGGAGGCCAGGAACTCCGGGTTGCCCGACAGGGCCGGGACTTGCGGTCCGTTGGTGCCCTCATGCTGTGCCGCAGGCGCGTTGGACAAAGCCGTTCCCGTTCTTCAAGACGTCGCCGTTCGGGACCTCACCAAGGAGCGCTGTCGCCGAGTTGTCATTATCATCCGGCAGCCGTTGGTTTTCCAACAAATCGGCGCAGGCCGCGTCCGGCCGTCGCGAGTGCCGGCGGTTCCTGCACGGCATCCGGGTGACCGGCCTCTGCCCGAAAGCCCGAACCGCCCATCCGCCTACTTCTTTTGGTATAGGCCAATGGAAGGAAGCGGGCAACCCGTCCTCGGCCATTGTCACGGCCCCCGCGAATTTGGATGATCGGCGCGGCGGGTTGCTGACATGGACGGTCAGGCGTGTCATGCTTATATGATAAGCACCGTCGACGGTCCAGCCGCGGCGCGCGCCGGTGCCGGCCAAGGCCGGTACGGCCCCATCATCCGATCCAGGGAGACTCCGATAGCCAAGCTCTACGACCAAGACCCGGTACGCCAAGGCCCCCGCCTCAACCGGGAGATCACGGCGCGAACCGTGCGCCTGATCAACGCGAACGGCGATATGGTCGGCGTCGTGTCCCTGCGCGATGCCTTCGACGCCGCGGCCGATGCGGACCTCGACCTTGTCGAGATCGTACCGAACGCCGAGCCGCCCGTCTGCAAAATTCTCGATTACGGCAAGTTCCGGTTCGAGGAACAGAAGAAGGCCAACGAGGCCCGCAAGAAACAGAAAGTCATCGAACTCAAGGAGCTGAAGCTCCGCCCGAACATTGACGACAACGACTACGACATCAAGATGCGTGCCGCCGTGCGATTCCTGCAAGAGGGCGACAAGGTCAAGGTGACCATGCGCTTCCGCGGACGCGAGATGGCCCATCAGGACATCGGCATGCGCGTGCTCGTCCGGGTCCGGGAGCAGCTCGAGGAGCTGGCCAAGGTCGAGCAGATGCCCCGCATCGAAGGGCGCCAGATGGTCATGGTACTGGCGCCGCGCTGAGGCGCGCCGACGGAATCGGGGCCGCGCCCGCGACGGGCGCGGCCCCGATTCCGTCCGCTCTCCGTCGACCCGGGCCGAGTCCCGGCACCGGGCGGATTGTGGGCATGGCCCGCCCGTGGCGGCGACGGCCTGCGCCGCCGAATGGCGGGTCCGGACATCGCCCGGCTTCTTCCCATCCGCCCGCTCCTTCCGGCCCGCAAGGCCGGAACGGCGCTTTTCCGTCAGGGCGAGCCGTTCGGCGGGCCGTGGCCTCCCCGGGCCTCCTTGCGCGGAGCCGCGCCGACTCGCGATGCCCCCCGCCTTCCATGGTCGCCCGCGACGTCCTGTCCGCCTGAAGCCATGTCGGCGCGTTGGCCAACCGGACGGCGATCCCCCGCCGTGCCGGGCATGCGAGCTTGCGATTGCGGCGCCCGCCGCAGCCCTGGGGTGTCGTGCGTTCATTCCGAGCCGCACGACACTCGATGCCATCGTTCTGCGAGCGGATTTCTGCGAGCGGATTCACGCTTCAAACCGATTTCGATTCTACGCGATCCGCTCTAGTATTGCCGCAACGACTCACGCTTGCGGAGGCATCCTAAGTGAGTGCTGCCGATCTCTACACCAAGCACTTCTGCCAATCGCAATCGGGCGGGATCCTTCCGGTCCGCCGCCCGGGTCATGCCCTATGTCTGCGAGCACGTCCGGCCGACCTCGGCGGTGGATTTCGGGTGCGGTGTCGGCGTCTGGCTGCATGTGGCGCGGGACTGCGGGGCCGAGCGGATCCAGGGCTTCGACGACGGCCAGATCGACACGGAGAACGCCGTCATTCCGTCCGACCGCATCCGGACGATCGACTTCGAATCCGACGTCACCATCATGGAACGGTTCGACCTGGCGATCTGCCTGGAGGTCGCCGGGCATGTCAGCGAACCGCGGGCGGGTCATCCGGTCAAGCTGCTGTGCGACACCGCCAGCTTCGTCCTCTTCTCCGCGGCCATTCCCTTCCAGGGCGGAACCGGGCACGTCAACGAGCAATGGACGTCCTACTGGATCGCCAAGTTCGAGAAGGAGAATTTCGTCGCGCTGGATTGCATCCGCCCGGTCTTCCGGGACGACACCGATGTCGAATGGTGGTACGCCCAGAACACCTTTCTGATGGTCGAGCGGTCGGTGAAGCACCGGGTGCCCCACCTTCTGCACCACGCAACGAACGCCTTCCCCGCTGCTCAACCTCGTGCATCCGCGGCGGTGGATCGCCGGACGCGGCCTCTACGCGCGTTGAGTCGACCGATCGGGGGCGTTGAAAGAACCGGCGCCTGAAGACCCCTGTCCGCTGCCGCCCTCGCCGATCAATCGATGCCGGCGTCGAGAGCGGATCGCGTAGAACCGGAATCGATCCGACGCGTGAATCCGCTCGCAAAACAATGGTCTGGAATGTCGCGTGCGTTTCAGAACAAACACACGCGACACCGGCCGCCGGATACCTCCGGCGGTGGACGAGGGAAGCCATCATCCTCCACCGACATGGGAACCCGCTGCCATGGCCAATGACGTGACCTTCGTGCTGACCTCCTGCGGCCGGCAGGACCTCCTGGAAATGACGCTGGATTCCTTCCTGCAATACAACACCTTCCCGATTTCCAAATACATCATCACGGAAGACAGCGGCCAGCCGGGTATCAACGACCACCTGAAGGACAAGTACGCGCACCTCGACATAACCTGGATCGAGGACCCGCAACGCCGCGGCCAGTTGCCGTGCATCGACGATGCCTATTCCAGGGTGACCACCCCCTACATCTTTCATTGCGAGGACGACTGGGCCTTTTTCAGGCCGGGCTTCATCGAGACGTCCCTGGAGGTCCTGAGGCACGTGCCCCCGGTCCTTCAGGTCTGGCTGAGGGCGGAGAACGACACCAACGGCCACCCGCTGGAGAACACGCTCCATTCCCTGACCACGGCCACCGCGCACGTCGAGTTCCGGGCGCTCACATTGGGCTACCGCGGCGTCTGGAACGGGTTCAGCTTCAATCCCGGCCTGCGGCGCCTATCCGATTATCGGCTGCTCGGCCGCTACACCCCCTACGGGAATGAGGCGGGCCTGTCCGTCGCCTACAGCCAGCTCCTGTACCGCAGCGTCATCCTGCGCGGTGGAGGGTACGTCCGGCACCTCGGCTACGGTCGCCATGTCGAGCACCCGTGAGGCGCGCGCCCGGCGCGCCGTCAGCCTCCGGACTCCGGCCATTCCAGCTGTTCGGCGGAGTGTCCGAGATAGGTCCGGGAAATGGCGTCGGCGGTGGTGGCGAGCAGGGTCTCACGCTCCCCATGCCGCTCCCGGCACCCCGTCCGGTGCAGGATCAGAACAAGTTCCCGGATCCACTCCCGGCTCTGTTCGCCGTCGCCAAACAGTGTGCGGAACAGGCGGACCGAGGCCAGGGCGTCGGCGACGAGCTGGTGTTCGCCACGCTCCCGCTGCAATTCCTCATCGGTCAGGATCATGGCGGCTCTCCTTGCCGGTGCCGGCGCGTCCGGCCGGATCCCGCGGCACCACGCGGGCGGCCCGCGGCCGGCCGGCGATCTGGATGATGTGCTTGCGCCCCTCGACGTCGGGCCGACGGCCCCCCGGGTCGTAGGGCAGTCCCAGCAGCCCGCGGCCTTGGGACAGGATCTGGGCGCCCAGGTCTGCCGTGATCACCTGCACCGACGCCGGACGGCCGGACAGCGTGTCCCTGGCCGCATCGAAGCAGCGGTGCCAGCCCCTTTCCTCGATGCCTGCGGTGGACATGGCGTCCCTCCCCTGTTCGA
>JAEZHQ010000119.1 GCA_023416455.1 Pseudomonadota bacterium
CCCGAGGTGAGGACCGCGCCGCGGACGGCGGGGTCGGCGGCGACGCGCTCGACGGCCGCCGCGAGGTCGGCGGCGAGGTCCGGCGTGAGGAGGTTCTGCCGCCGGCCGGGCACGTCGATGGCGATGAGCGCGATGCCGTCGTCGCCGGGCGTGAAGGTGATGGTGCTCATGGTGGGCCGAATCCTTCCGGGGCGTTCGCGCCTGACGCTCACACGCGCTCGATGATGGTGGCGGTGGCCATGCCGGCGGCGGCGCACAGCGTGACCAGGGCGGTCGAGCGGTCCCGCCGCTCCAGCTCGTCCAGCACCGTGCCGAGGATCATCGCCCCGGTGGCGCCGAGCGGGTGCCCCAGGGCGATGGCCCCGCCGGCCACGTTGACCCGGTCCGCCGGCAGGTCGAACTCGCGCCGGTAGCGCAGGACCACCGAGGCGAAGGCTTCGTTGACCTCGAACAGGTCGATGTCGCCGACCGCCATGCCGGCGCGGGCCAGCGCCTTGCGCGTCGCCGGCCCGGGGCCGGTCAGCATGATGGCGGGCTCGCTGCCGATGGTGGCGAAGGCGCGGATGCGGGCGCGCGGCGCCAGCCCGGCGCGCTCCCCGAAGGCGCGGCTGCCGACCAGGACGGCGGCGGCGCCGTCGACGATGCCGCTGGAGTTGCCGCCGGTGTGCACATGGTCGATGGCCTCCACCCAGGGGTAGCGTTGCAGCAGGACGCCGTCGTAGCCGGCCTGCGCGCCCAGCGCGGCGAAGGCCGGCTTGAGCCGGGCCAGATCCTCCAGGGTGACGCCGGGGCGCGGGTGCTCGTCGCGGCTCAGCACCGGCTGCCCCAGGACGTCGCGCACCGGCACGACCGAGCGGTCGAACCACCCCTCCGCCCAGGCCCGGGCGGCGCGGCGCTGGCTCTCCAGGGCGTAGGCGTCGACGTCGGCGCGCGTGAAGCCCTCCAGCGTGGCGATGAGGTCGGCGCCGATGCCCTGCGGGACGTACCAGGTCGCCCAATGCACCTGGGGGTCGCTGTAGCAGGCGCCGCCGTCCGAGGCGATGGGCACGCGCGACATGGACTCCACCCCGCCGGCGGCCACGGCGTCGACCTCGCCGGCGGCCACCCGCGCGGCGGCCAGATTGACCGCCTCCAGCCCGGAGGCGCAGAAGCGGTTGATCTGGACCCCGGCCACCGTCTGCGCGTAGCCGGCGTTGAGGGCGGCCACCCGCCCCATGTTGCAGCCCTGCTCGCCCACCGGCATGACCACGCCGAGGATGACGTCGTCGACCAGGGCGGTGTCGAGCGCGTTGCGGTCGCGCAGCGCCGCTAGCGCCTGCGTGGCCAGCTGGATGGGGGTGATCTCGTGCAGGGCGCCGTCGGGGCGGCCCCGCCCCCGCGGGGTCCGGACATGGTCGTAGATGAAGGCGTCGGTCATCGTCGTTCACCCCCGGGGCCGGCGGCGCCGGCGCGCGGGCCCTTTGTCGTCGGAACGGTTGCGGGTGGAGGGGGGCATGGGGCGCCCGGCCGGCCGGCCGTCACAGCGACCGCGCCACCAGCTCCTTCATGATCTCGTTGGTGCCGCCGTAGATCTTCTGGACGCGCGCGTCCGCCCACATGCGGGCGACCGGGGTTTCCAGCATGTAGCCGTAGCCGCCGTGCAATTGGACGCAGAGGTCGATGATCGCGTTCTGCTTCTCGGTGGTCCACCACTTGGCGGTGGCGGCGGTGGGGGCGTCCAGCCGCCCCTCGACCAGCCGGTCCACGCAATGGTCCACGAAGACGCGGGCGATGTCGGCCTCGCTCCTGGCCTCGGCCAAGCGGAAGCGCGTGTTCTGGAACTCCATGAGGCTCCGGCCGAAGGCCCGCCGCTCCTTGGCGTAGGCGACGGTCTGCTCCAGCGCCGCCTCGATGGCGGCAACCGCCTGGACGGCGATGACCAGCCGCTCCTGGGGAAGCTGCTCGGTGAGCTGGCGGAAGCCGTCGCCCTCCTCCCCCAGCCGCTGATCCTCGCTCAGGAACACCTCGTCGAAGAACAGCTCCGAGGTGTCCTGCGCCTTCATGCCCACCTTGTCGAGCGCACGGCCGCGGCGGAAGCCCTCCGCCCGCTCGGTCTCCAGCACGAACAGCGAGAGGCCGCGGCCGCCGGCCGCCGGACCGGTCCGGGCGGCGACGATGATCAGGGTGGCGATCTGCCCGTTGGTGATGAAGGTCTTCTGGCCGCTCAGCCGGTAGCCCCCGCCGTCGCGCCGCGCCGTGCAGCGCATGCCGCGCAGGTCCGAACCGGCCTCCGGCTCGGTCATGGCGATGGCCCCGATCCGCCCGCCGCTGGCCAGCGCGGGCAGCCAGCGCCGCTTCTGCTCCTCGCTGCCGTAGCGCAGGATGTAAGGGGCGACGATGCCGTTGTGCAGCGGGATGGCGAAGTCCGGGAAGGCGATGCGGGACAGCTCCTCGATGATCACCGCCTCGTGCCGGAAGCTTCCGCCGGCGCCGCCGTAGGCATCGGGCACCGACGGGCACAAAAGCCCGGCCGCCCCGGCCAGCCGCCAGGCCGCCGGGTCGACGCGCCCCTCCGCGCGCCAGCGGTCGCGGTTGGGCACCACCTCGCGCTCCAGAAAGCGCCGCACCGCCGCGCGCAGCATGCCCAACTCCTCAAGGAGCGCCGGTTCCATGCCTCGTCCTCCCCCCGCCCGGTGGTCGCGCCGCTCAGCACGCGGCCCGGTGCATGGAGGTCAGACTACCAAGCGCTTGCTTGGTGTCAAGGAAATGTTTAGGTTGCCAACAATCCCGCCGGCGGCGGAACGGACACGGACGAGGGAGGATGATCCATGGTCAGCCCGGACACGGGTGCGAGCGGGCCGCTGCGGGGCCTGCGCGTCGTCGAGTTCAGGGGCATCGGCCCCGGCCCCTTCGCCGCGATGCTGCTGTCCGACATGGGGGCGGACGTGGTGCGCATCGACCGGCCCGACGCCGGCGCCGACGACCCGCGGGACGCCACCGGCCGCGGCCGGCGCGCCGTGCGGCTGGATCTCAAGAGCCCGGACGGCGCCGCCGACGCCCTCGACCTGGTCGCCGCCGCGGAGGTCGTGATCGAAGGCTTCCGGCCGGGCGTGATGGAGCGGCTGGGGCTGGGGCCGGAGGTGGCGCTGGCCCGCAACCCGGCGCTGGTCTACGGCCGGATGACCGGCTGGGGGCAGGACGGTCCGCTCGCCCGCGCCGCCGGGCACGACATCACCTACATCGCCGTCACCGGGGCGCTGGCGGCGATCGGGCCGCCGGGCGGCGCGCCGGTGCCGCCGCTGAACCTCGTGGGCGACTATGGCGGCGGCGCCCTCTATCTGGTCACCGGGCTGCTCGCCGCCCTGGTCGAGGCGCGCCGGTCCGGCCGGGGCCAGGTGGTGGACTGCGCCATGTGCGACGGCGCCGCCTCGATGATGGCGCTCTTCCACACGCTGGCCGCCCAGGGCCAGTGGGAGGAGGAGCGCGGCCGCAACCTGCTCGACGGAGGGGCGCCCTTCTACACGACCTACGAATGTTCCGACGGGCGCCACATCGCGGTCGGACCGCTGGAGGCGCCCTTCTACGAGCGCTTGCGCCAACTGGCCGGCCTCACCGACCCGGATTTCGACGAGCGCGACGACCGGCGGCTGTGGCCCCGGCTGCGGGAGAAGGCGGCGGCACTGTTCCGGACCCGCAGCCGCGACGAGTGGTGTGCGCTCCTGGAGGGCACCGACGCCTGCGTGGCGCCGGTCCTGACCCTGGGCGAGGCGCCGTCGCACCCGCATCTGGCCGCGCGCGGCACCTATGTGGAGGTCGGCGGGGTTGTCCAGCCGGCCCCCGCCCCCCGCTTCTCCCGGACCCCCTCGGCCGTCCAGGGGCCGCCGCCGGCGGCGCCGTTGCGCCCCGCCGAGGTGCTCGCCGGCTGGCGCGGGGCCGGCGGCAATGGTGGCGGCAATGGCGAAGCGCCGGGGTGAAGGCCGCACCGCCGCCGGGGCGGGCGGTCCTCAGCCCCCCCGGCGCAGCATGCGGACGAGCTGACGCCCGATCTCCGCCGGCGCCACGCCGCAGCCCGGCCGGTACCAGGTCTGGGTCCAATTGAGCGCGCCCAGGATGTGCAGGCGAAAGATCCGCCGGTCCACCCCGTCGGGCAAATCCAGATCGGCGACGAGGCCGGCGATGAGGGCGTCGTACTCGTCGCGCTGGCGGACCAGCTCGTCGCGGTAGGCGCCGATGTTGGCCGGGAACTTCGGGAAGACCAGGATCATGAAGTCGCTGTTCTCCAGCAGCGCGGTGCAATGCGCCGCCGCCGCCGCCGCCAGCCGCTCCCAGGGATCGTCGATGCCGCGGACGGCCTCGGTGACGGTGCGGATCACCACCTCCATCCCGGTCTGATGCACCGCGACGAACATCTCCTCCTTGGAGGCGAAGTGGTGGTACAGCGAGCCCGACAGGATCCCGGTCGCCGCCGCGATGTCGCGGATCGAGGTCGCCTCGAACCCCTTGCTGGCGAACAGGCGCGCCGCCTCGGTGATGATCTGCCGGCGGCGGTCGAAGGGAACGACCGCCTCGCGGTCCGGCTCCGGCCGGCGTTTTCCCCGGTTGCCCGGCTGAGGTTTCGCTTTCATCGCCGTCTTCAACGCCGTCCTTGTCGCCGCCGTAGCCCCGCGTTCGGGCCGCCAAGCATACGCCCTCGCCGTATACCTAACAACTGCTTGCTTGAGCGGCCCGGGGCGTCGAACCCAGGTCAACGGGATTCAGGGTTGGCTGTGCCCCGGGGAACCGGCACCGGCTGGACGGAACCACGGCCGGCGCATATATATCGGGGCGTGGAGGTGGTTCATGGCCGAGCCTGCAACTGTTTTCGATCCGACCGACGATGACGCGCTGGCGCGCGCTGTTGCCGAGGCACGGGCGCAGGTGGCGGCCGGGCAGACGATCCCTTTGGCCGACATTGGCCGTTGGCTTGATTCCTGGGGCACGCCCGATGAACTCGCGGCGCCGCGGTGGAAGTAGTCTTCGCGCCCGCGGCTGTCACCGATCTGATCACCATCCGCAACTACATCGGCCATTTCAATCCGGTGGCAGCGCGGCGCATGGCCAACCGCCTCAAGGCCGCGGCTGAAAGCTTGGCGGACTTCCCCGAGCGCGGTCGACGCCGGACGGACGGCGCCCATGAGCTGGTAGCCGTTCCCCCCTATGTCATCGTCTACGACGTGACGCCCGGACGCGTCACCATTCTGCGGGTCTGGCACGGAGCACAGGACCGCTCATGAACCAAGAACACCTCCGCACCCTGGAACGGAACAGCACGGTGGCCGAAGCGATCGAGGCAAAGCTTGCCCGTCTGCTCCCGCCGGGCACGCTTCCAGCCGCTGGTGGTACGGACGGCGCTTAAAGACGTCCATGGGATCGCCGCAGACTCGTTGGGAAGGATGGGTTCTCAGCGGCAAACCAGAACCGTGCGATGTGGATCATCCCCGCCGGGCCGCCGCCCCGCGGCCGGGTCACGGCTCGGCGTCGGGCTGGCGCTCGGGCAGGGCGTCGGCGAAGGCCGGCAGGGCGAGGCAGGCCGCCTCGATCCGCCGCAGGGTCGGGAAGCCGGAGAGGTCGCAGGCGAAGCGGCGGGCGTTGGCCATCTGCGGCACCAGGCAGAGGTCGGCCAGGGTGACCGCGTCGCCGTGGCAGAAGCGCCCGGTTTGCGGGTCGCCGGCCAGCATCGCCTCCAGCGCTTCCAGCCCGACGGCGACCCAGTGGCGGTACCAGCCGTCCACCGCCTCCTGGGGCAGGCCCAGGACGCCCTTCAGGTGCTTCAGGACGCGCAGGTTGTTCAGCGGGTGGATGTCGCAGGCCACCGCCAGCGCCAGCGCCCGCACCCGCGCGCGCTCCGGCGGGCCGGCGGGCAGCAGCGGCGGTTCCGGGTGCGTCTCGTCCAGATACTCGATGATGGCCAGCGACTGGGTGAGCCGGTGGCCGTCCACCTCCAGCGCCGGCACCAGCCGTTGCGGGTTCACGGCGGCGAAGGCCGGGGACTCCTGCTCGCCCCGCCGCAGGTGGACGGGGACCGTCCCGGCGGCGATGCCCTTCAGGTTGAGGGCGATGCGCACGCGGAACGCGGCGGAGGAGCGGAAATAGCCGTACAGTCGCATCGAAGACTCTCCCTGCAACACCGGGTCCGGAAGGCACCGGCTTCCGGCCTCCACGGCCGGCGTCCCCGCCCCCACCCCCTCCCCGGCCCAGTGGGCGGGGCGGGGGCGGGGACACCCTCGGTTCAGCCCTGGAGGGCGTCCCACATGGCGCGGTCGCGCTCGGCCGTCCAGATCTGCGGGTCGTGCAGGCCGCCGGCCTCGTCGTAGGCGCGGGAGACGTCGAAGGGCAGGCAGTGCTCGAAGATGACCCAGCCGCCGAACCGCGGTTGCAGGGCCTCGCGCGTCTCGGCGAACGCCTCGCGCAGCGAGGCGCCGCGGTCGCGCGCCCGCTTCACCGTCTGGTAGAGGGCGGTGACGAACGCGCGGGTCTCGCTGATGGCGGTGCCGCACAGCTCCGGCGTCATCAGCGCGTCGCCGCGCCCCGGCACCAGACGCGCCGGGTTCAGCGCCGCCAGCCGGTAGAGGGTCTGCGGCCACTCCTCCAGATAGGCGTCGCCGGTGTAGGGGGTGGCGCCGTACTCCACGAGGTCGCCGGAGTAGAGCACGCGCTCCTCGGGCAGCCAGACCACCGTGTCGCCCTTGGTGTGGCCGCGGCCGAGCTGGAGGATCTCCACCCGCTTGCGGCCGAGGAAGACGGTCAGCTTGTTCTCGAAGACGATGGTCGGCCAGGTCAGGCCGGGGATGGTCTCCGCCGCCTGGAAGAGGCGGGGGAAGCGCCCCAGCTCGGATTCGTAGTCCTGCTGGCCGCGCTCGACGATGAGGTCGTGGGTGTCGCGGCTGGCGATGATCTGCTCGGCCTTGTAGCCGGACGCACCCAGCACCCGCACCGCGTGGTAGTGGGTCAGCAGCACGTGCTTGATGGGCTTGTCGGTGACGGTGCGGATTTTGGCGATGACGTCCTCGGCCATGCGCGGGGTGGCCTGGGCGTCGATGACCATGACGCCGTCGTCGCCGACGATGACCCCGGTGTTGGGGTCGCCCTCCGCGGTGTAGGCGTAGGCGCCGGGCGCCAGCTCGGCGAAGGTGACCTTCTTCTCCTCAAGGTCGCCGGTGGACGCGAAGGCTTTCGACATGGGTCGCTTCCTCTCCTCGGTATTCGTTGTGCCGGTGTTCGTTGTGCCGCGGGGCCGGCCCGGGGACGCGCCCGGGGGCGGCCGGCGGCCGGTCGGCGGCCGGTCGGCGTTCGATGGAACGCCGCCGGGATCACAGGCCGAGATAGGCCTGCTTGACGCGCTCGTTCGCCAGAAGCGCCTGGCCGCTGTCGTGCAGCGTGATCTCGCCCGTCTCGATGACGTAACCGCGGTCGGCGATGGCCAGCGCCGCGTAGGCGTTCTGCTCGACCAGCAAAATGGTGGTGCCGTGCCGCTTCAGGCTCTGCACCGCGTTGAAGATCTCCCCGACCAGCAGCGGCGCCAGCCCCATGCTGGGCTCGTCGAGGAGGAGCACGCGCGGCTTGGCCATCAGGGCGCGGGCGATGGCGACCATCTGCTGCTGCCCGCCCGACAGCGTGCCGGCGGGCTGGTTGCGCTTCACCTTGAGGACCGGGAACAGCTCGTAGAGTTCCTCCAGGTCCCGGGCCGGGTTGCCGGCGCGCCGGTAGGCGCCGAGGCGCAGGTTGTCCTCCACCGACTGCGGCCCGAACAGCTGGCGCCCCTCCGGCACCTGGATCAGCCCCTCGGCGACGCGCTGGTGGGCCGGCATGCGGGTGATGTCGCGGCCCTCGAAGCGGACGCTGCCGCTCGACGCCGGGTGGACCCCCGACAGGGTGCGCAAAAGCGTCGTCTTGCCCGCCCCGTTGGCCCCGACCAGCGCCACCAGCTCGCCCTCCCCCACGGTCAGGCTGGCCGACTTCAGCGCGTGGATGCGCCCGTAATGGCTGTTGAGGCCCTCGATCTCCAGTAGCATGGCCGGCCCCTCAGTCCATGGTGCCGAGATAGGCCGCGACCACGTCCGGGTTCGCCGCGACCTCGGCCGGCGTGCCCTCGGCGAGCTTGCGGCCGTAGTTCAGCGCGGTGATCCGGTCGGAGATGCCCATGACCATCTTCATGTCGTGCTCGACCAGGATGACGGTGACGCCGCTGTCGGCGACGGCCTTGATGACCGCGTCGATCTCCCGGCTCTCGGTGGCGTTGAGGCCGGCCGCCGGCTCGTCGAGCAGCAGCAGCTTGGGCTCGCTGGCCAGCGCGCGGGCGATCTCCAGCCGCTTCAGCGCGCCGTAGGGCATGGCCGAGGCGTGGGCGTCCACATACCGGCCGAGACCGACCGAGGCCATCAGCTCCGCCGCCCGCTCCTTCGCCTCGCGGTCCTTGCGGGCCAGCGAGGGGAAGCGGAACAGCGCCGGCAGGAGCCGCCCGTCCAGATGCAGGTGGCGCCCCACCATGACGTTCTCGATCGCCGTCATGTTGAAGAAGATCTGGAGGTTCTGGAAGGTGCGCGACATGCCGCGCGCCGCCAGCCGGTAGGGCGGCAGGCCGGACACGGTGGCGCCGTCGAACAGGACGGTGCCGCCGGACGGCTTGTAGACCCCGGTGATCAGGTTGAACAGCGTGGTCTTGCCGGCGCCGTTGGGCCCGATGATGGAGTGGATGTCGCCCCTGGTCACGGTGAAGCTCAGGTTCTCGATGGCCAGCACGCCGCCGAACTCCCGGCTAAGATTTTCCACCCGCAGCAGGGCGCCGGCCGTCCCGGTCGCCGGAGCCGCGGGAACCGCCTCGGCGGGCAGCACGGGCGTCGCCAGCATGTTCATGCCCGCCTCCGTTGCGTGAACAGACCTTCGAGGGTGGGCAGCAGCCCCTTGGGCATGAAGACCATGGTGAACATCAAGATCGCCCCCAGCACGATCTGGGAATAGTCCTGGAACACGGTCAGCGCCTGGGGCAGCACGGTCAGCACGACGGCCCCCACCACCGCCCCGTAGGTCGAGGCCATGCCGCCGAACACGACCATGGTGACCAGCTCGATGGACTTGAAGAAGTCGGCCTTGGCCGGGGTGATCAGGCCGCTGTAGTGGGCGAACAGGCTGCCCGCCACGCTGGCGAAGACGGCCGACACCACGAAGACCAGGACCTTGTAGCGGGCGGTGTCAACGCCGACCACCTCGGCCGCCACCTCCGAGCCGTGGACGGCGCGCAGCGCCCGGCCGACCGGGCTGTCGATCAGGTTGAGGCTGAGCCAGACGGCGGCGAACAGCAGCGCCCCGACCACCCAGTACCACGACCTCTCCCCGTACAGCTCCAGCCCGAACAGGGTGAAGGGGGCGACGATCATGCCGTCGGGGCCGCCGGTGAGCGCGGACTCCGTGCGCAGCACGATGGACACGATGATGCCGATCCCCAGCGTCGCCATGGCCAGATAATGGCCCTTCAGCCGCAGGATGGGCTTGGCCAGAAGGAAGGCCAGGGCCGCCACGGCGGCCGCGCCGGCCAGAAGCGCGGCCAGCGGCGGCCAGCCGTAGGTGGTGACCAGGATGCCCGAGGCGTAGGCGCCGATGCCGAAGAAGCCGGCGTGGCCGAGGCTGATCTGGCCGGCGTAGCCGATCAGAAGGTTCAGCCCGACGCAGACGATGGCGTTGAAGCCGGCCAGGATGGCGATGTCCCGGTGGAAATTGTTGGTCAGGAACAGCGGAAGCAGGGCGATCACGGCGCCGAACAGGGCGAGGCTGAGGAGGCGCGTGTTCAGGGGGCGCGCGGCGGCGATGCGCGCGGTGGCGGACTGGACCATGGGCCTTGCGGTCTCCTCACACGCGCTCGGTGCCGCGCTTGCCGAACAGCCCGTTCGGCATGAACAGCAGCACCAGAAGGATGATGACGAAGGCGACGGCGTCCTTGTAGGCGGACGAGATGTAGCCGGCGCCCAGCGCCTCGGCGACGCCGACGATGAGGCCGCCGGCGACCGCGCCCGGCCCGTTGCCGAGCCCGCCCAGCACCGCCGCGGTGAAGCCCTTCAGCCCCAGCATGATGCCCATCTCGGTGTAGGAGAAGGTGATGGGGGCGACCACCGCGCCGCCGACCGCGCCCAGCGCCGCCGACAGCGCGAAGGAGACCAGCACCACCCGCTTCACGTTGATGCCGACGAGCTGCGCCGCCAGGCGGTTGTGCGAGGTGGCGAGCATGGCCTTGCCGGCCAGCGTCCGGTTGAAGAAGACGCCGATGGCGACGATCAGCACCGCCGCGCAGCCGACCACCCACAGCGACTGCGGTTGCAGGGAGGCGCCCAGCACGTCGATCGGCGTCTCGCCGGAAAAAGCCTCCAGCCGCTTGAAGTCCTTGCCCCAGACCAGCTCGGCGATGCCGCGCAGGAAGATCGAGGCACCGATGGTGATGATGATCAGCGTCACCACCGAGGCGTTGCGCGCCCGCTCCACCGTGAACTTGGCGACCAGCACGCCGACGATCATCGCCCCGGCGCAGCCGGCCAGGATGGCGAGCGGCAGCGGCACGCCGCCGGCGGTCAGCACGGCCGTGGCCATGCCGCCGATCATGATGAACTCGCCCTGGGCGAAGTTGATGACGTGGCTGGCGTTGTAGATGATCGAGAAGCCGAGCCCGGCCAGCGCGTAGATCGCGCCGATGGTCAGGCCGGACAGAAGATACTGGAGGAATTCAGCGAACATCGCGCGGTCGTCCCCACCCTGTTTCCCCGCCTCGCGGCGCGGGTTCCACGCCTCCCGGGAAGGGGGAGGCCCTGCGGGCCACCCTCTCCCGGCGGGCGGGAGAGGGGGAAACGGCCTTCCTACTTCACCAGCATCCAGTCGCCCTGCTTGATCTCGACCATGTGGAAGGCGTCGAGGGACAGGCCCATGTGGTCGGTCGGGCTCATGGTCACGGTGCCGCCGGTGCCGACATAGCCATTGGTCTGCTCGATGGCGTCGCGCAGCTTGGCCTTGTCGGTGCCGCCCGCCCGGCGGACGGCGTCGAGCGCGATCATCAGCCCGTCGTAGGCGTGGCCGGCGAAGGTCGAGACCTCGGATTTGAAGGCCCCCTCGTAGACCTTGGTGAATTCGGTCACCACCGTCTTCTGCGGGTCGCTGTCGGGAAGCTGGGCCGCCACCACCAGGCCGGCCGCCGGCAGGCGCACGCCCTCCGCGGCGCCGCCGGCCAGCCGGATGTACTCCTTCGAGGCCACGCCGTGCGACTGGTAGAGCGGCAGGGCGATGCCGAGCTGGCGGTAGTTCTTGGTCACCACCGCCGGCCCCTGGCCCAACCCGAACACCAGCACCGCCTCGGCGTTGGCGCTGTTGCGGATCTTGGTCAGCTGGGCGGTGACGTCGGTGTCCTTGGCGCCGTAGGTCTCGTCGGCGACGATGGTGATGCCGCGCTCCTTGGCCGCCTTCAGCGTCTCCTCGCGGCCGGACTTGCCGAAGCCCGAATCCTCGGAGATCAGCGCCAGCCGGGTCAGGCCGCGCGCCTTCATGTCCTCCATGACCTTGTCGGCGGCCATGCGGTCGGTGTGCGGGGTCTTGAACACCCACGTCTTCACCGGCTCCACGATCACCACGGCGCCGGCCAGCGAAATGAAGGGCACCCCGGCGCGCTCCACCAGCGGCACCGCGGCCATGGTGGCGGCGGTGGTGGTGCCGCCGACGATGACGTCGACCTTGTCGCTCTCGATCAGGCGCTTGGTGAAGGAGGCCGCCTTGTCGGCGGCACCGCCGTCGTCGTAGAGCACCAGCTCGACCGGCCGGCCGTCGACCCCGCCGGCCTTGTTGACGCGCTCCACATACAGCTCCAGCACGCGCTTCTCCGGCTCGCCCAGGAAGGAGGCCGGACCCGTCGCCGAGACGAAGGAACCGACGCGGATCGGGTCGGCGGCGGCGGCCGCTCCGGCGGCGAGGCCGGCGGCCAGGGCCGCCGCCGCCACGGTGGCGGCCACGGTGGCCGTCGCGGCGGTGGCCATCCTGTGCAGCGGGTTGGTGTGCAGCAAGCGCTTACCCATCGTTTCACTCCCGTATGGTTCGCCGGTTCGCGCGGCGGTGTTTTGTGAGGGGCGCTCCGGGGGTGGCCTGTCGCGGCCGGGCGCCCCTTTTTGACGGCTATAATGTTTCAAACGAAACTGTTTGGCCAGTGGTATTCCGGCCGGTGCCGGCGGCGGCCACCGCCGCCCGCGGTCAGTGCGCCGCGGCGGCCAGCAGCCGGGCCAGCCGGATGCGGGCGGCGCCGAACGCCTCCACGCTGTCCTCGTAGGCGTCGCGCGCCACCGCATAAGCCTCGACCGCGCCGGTGCGGATGCCGCGGGCGAAGAGGTCGCGGTGCAGCTCCTCGCAGCGGCCGAGCGTGACGTCGCTGACCAGGCGCTGGCGGATGTAGGCCCGCGCCGCGTCGCGCGCCGCCGGGTCGAGGGCGTCGAAGGACGGCACCCGGTCCGGCGCGCCGAAATCGCCGCGCAGGCCGTCCCACAGCGCCGCCCAGTTGATGAAGGCATCGCTCGGCACATGGTCGAGCCGCTTCGAGCCGAAGCGGGCCAGGACCCGCCGCCCGGCCGACAGCAGGCGGTCGGGGGTTGCGTGGCTGTGGGGCATGGCTGTCCTCCCTCATGCCCGCCCGGACGGACCCGTCAGGCCACCGCCTGGACCGGGGCGTCGGCGGCCTCGTAGCTGACGCGCATGTCGTAGTCGGGCTCGATGCCGGCCGGCACCGGAATGCCGACTTCCCTGAGCCGCTCCTCCAGGAGCTGGAGATACTCGGCCTGCAACTCCTCCGGCCGGCGCACCTTCAGGCCATACTCGTAGTACAGCTCGAAGTTGGCCGAGCGGGCGTCGCCCATGGCCGGCCGGCCGAAGAAGCCGAGCCCGATGCGCATGAACTTGGGGATGCGGGCCTGCATGTCCTCGCGCGCGGCGTCGCCGCCGAACTCCAGCACCCGCTTGGCCGCCCACACGCCGAAGGCGAGATGGCCGAACTCCTCCTTGTGGATGCGGGCGTTGACCCGCGCCCAGGGCAGGTAGGAGCAGTCGCGGTACTGGCCGAGGAAGGCGACCGCCGCCGGCGTGACCACCGTCGAGAACAGCGCCACGTCGGTCCAGCCGTCGAAGAGGCGCTCCCAGTTGGCGCGGCGGAAGCCGTTGATGACGTTGACCTTGGCCGGGTCGGGATCGTCCGGATGGGCGACCAGTTCGCGCAGCCGCGCGTCGACGTCCACGCCCAGATCCTGCATCAGATTCCAGAC
>JAEZHQ010000027.1 GCA_023416455.1 Pseudomonadota bacterium
GGCCGCCCCTGCGCGCGCCGGCGCTCGTTCAGCGCTCGCAGCCGGCGCCGCAGGTCGGCCTCGGCGGCGAGCGCGCTGCGGCAGGCGTCGGCCGGCCGGTCGGCCTTGAAGATGGCCAGCGTGCCGTCGCCCATCAGCTTCAGCACGTCGCCGCCGGCCTCGTGGACCGCCGAGATCACCGCCTCGGCGTAGTCGTTCAGCAGCGGGATGATCTCGCCGGGCGGGGCGGTGTCGGAAATGCTGGTGTAGCCGCGCAGGTCGGAAAACCACAGGACCGCGCTGATCCGGTCGGCGACGCCGCGCGAGATGCGCCCTTCGAGAACGCGCTGCCCGGCATCCTGGCCGAGATAAACCCCGACCAGCGTCCCGGCGATCCGCGCCAGCGAGGCGCTCTTGACGGCCAGCGCCAGCGTCGGCAGAAGGCGGCGCAAGGCGGGCAGGTCGGCCGCGGCGAAGCCGCCGGGACGGCGCGTCGTCCAGTGGGAATAGACGCAATCCATCCCGCCGATCACGCCGCCACCGCCGCCACCGCCACCGCCACCGCCACCGCCACCGTCGAAGCGGTGCACGAAGGCGGCATAGTCGGTCTGCCCCTCGGCCCTCATCGGGTCGAGCTGGGGAAAATCGATGGGGTCGTCCGGCCCCAGGCGCCGGCGCAACTCGTCCGTCCCGCTCGCCAGCAGATGGTAGAAGGGACTCCGAAGCCAGCTGGCCGCGGCCTCGCCAACATCGGTCCGCCCGTACTCGACGACCGCCGTCTCCTCCACGCCGTCGTTCCGCCATCGGAAGGCGCGGCCCTCGTGGATGGGATGCAGGGTGTCGATGACGGTCACGGCGCGGGCCAGCGCCAGCCCGGCCTGGCAACATTGCTCGCAGAAGCCGTGCAGCAGTTCGGTTTCCGACGCCCCGGCAAGGCCGCGCCCGACCAGCCAGGCCGCGATCCGGTCGATGTCGCCGTCCTTCATCGCTCCACCCCGCGGCCGTTTCCGTCCGGTGGCGTCCCGGTCCCGGGAACCGCCCGGAACGGCCGAAGGGCAGGGCCGGCCGGGACGCCCGGCGGCGCCTCCGGCCCTTTTTTATCATCATAGGAGGTGGCACGCGACCGCTCCGGCAGGGGCGGCCATCCGGTGCGGGTGAACTTACGACGTCGCAAGTCGCACCCGCCTGCGACACCGCCCGCTTGCGACGTCGCAAGTGGGCGGCTCAGCCGCCGAGCAGGCTGTCGATGCGGTCGCGCATGGCGCGCAGCCGGTCCCGGTGCTCCTCGGGCAGCCGGCCGCGGGCCTCCTGGAGGCGGTCCAGCTCGCCGGCGATGCGCGCCAGGCTCTGGCCCATCGCGCGCGCCGTCAGCGGCCGCGGGGCGGAGGCCCGGGCGGCCTTCTTCTCCACCCGCAGGTCGCGCACGGTCATGCCGGCCTTGGCCCGCTGCCAGAAGGAGCGGACGAGGGCGGGATCGTCGAGCGTGGCGATCTCCACCAGCACCGACCGGCTCACCCGTGCCGGGTCGCGGCGGTAGTCCTCCAGCACGTCGTCGGGAAGCCGCAGGACCGACAGGCGGCGCGACACCTCGGCCTCGACGCAGCCGATCATGACCCCGACCTCGGCCATCAGGAAGCCGTGCCGTTCCATGAGGCGCTCCAGGCTGCGCGCCAGATCGACCGCATCCAGATCGACGCGCTGCACATTCTCGATCAGCGCGATCTCCTCGGGCCGGCCCTGGGTGATGATGGCCGGGATGGTCGCCCGCCCCAGCATCTGGTGCGCCCGCAGCCGCCGCTCGCCCGCCACCAGCCTGTACTCGCCCGGACCGCCGCCCGCGGTGACCAGGATCGGCTGCTGGAGGCCGTGCCGTTCGATGGAGGCGGCCAGCGCCCGCAGGTCCGCCTCGTCGAACACCGTGCGGGGCTGGTCCGGGTTGGGGGCGATCCGCGCCACGTCGGCCTCGACCAGGCGGGGCAGGCTGCCCGACAGGCCGAACAGGCGGTCGGTCTCCGCCGCCTCCTCGCGGACGGCGCCCGGCCCCTGGACCTGGGCGCGGGTGTCGCGCTTGAACCTAGGCGCCATGGGCCGCCTCCACCGTCCGGTCGGCGATGGCCATCAGGCGCCGCGCGATCTCGACGAAGGTCTCCATGCCCGGCGCGCCGGGGTCGCCGGCCAGCGTGATCACGTTGGCGGCGGCTGCCTGGGAATAGACGGTGGAGCGCGGGATGGGGTCGAACATGGGGATCCGCGCCCCCCACAGGGCGTGCAGGTCGTCCAGCGAGGCGCGGTCCTGCGACTGGCGGGCGCTGTACATGGTCGGCACGATGCCCAGGATCTCGAGGTCGGGGTTGGAGCGGCGGCGGATCTTGGCGATGGTCTCGGACAGCTGGTCGAGACCCAGGATGGCGTGCGCCTCGGTCTGGCAGGGGATCAGCAGCCAGTTCGCCGCCACCAGCGCGTTGGAGGTGATCATGCCGAGCGCCGGGGCGCAGTCGATCACGATGAAGTCGTAGCCGCCCTTCACCGCCGCCAGCATCTCCGCCATGGCGCTGATGCCGGTCGGCTCGTGGTACAGCTCCGCCTCGGCGGCGGCCAGCGCGATGCTGGCGGGAACGAGGTCGAGGCCGGGCACCGCGGTCGGCAGGACGACCTCGGCCAGCGGCGCCTTGCCGGTCAGCGCGTGGTAATGGGTCCGGCCCTGGCGGGTCAGTTCGACCACCCGGGCCTGCGGGACGCCCACATGCATGGTGGCGTTGCCCTGGGAGTCGGCGTCGACCAGCAGCACCCGGTTGCCGGCGCGCGCCAGGACGTAGCCCAGGTTGACGCTGGTCGCGGTCTTGGCGGTGCCGCCCTTCTGGAGGGCGACCGCGACCGTCACCGCGGGGCCGCCGCGCGCCGGGCGGCCGAACCCGAGGCGGGCGATCGACAGCGCGCCGGCGACGTCGCGGGGCAGGCGCTCCCGCTCCGTCTCCCACCGCGAGATCTTCTGCTTGTCGTAGCGACGCCCCAGCAGCTCGTTCAGCCAGCCGGCGAACTCCGGCTGGGTCATGCGCTGGCGCTCGCGAAGCGCGCGCAGCTCCTCTCCCGTCACGGCACCCTCCCGATCAATCGTGGTGCCACTTTATGGGGTAGGTTCCACCGGGTCAACGGCGCCCACCAGGGCCTCGGCGCCCGGCCCCGGCGGGTCGCGGCGCGGCAGCGTGAAGCGGACGGCGCAGCCGCCGCCGGCCGCCTCCTCCACCCAGATGCGGCCGCCGTGGCGCTCGACGATCTTACGGCACAGCGCGAGCCCGATCCCGGTGCCCTCGTAGGCGTCGCGGCGGTGCAGGCGCTGGAAAAGCCCGAAGACCCGCTCGCGGTGCTCGGGCGCGATCCCGATGCCGTTGTCGCACACCGTGAAGAGCCAGGCTCCGGCGGCGGCGCCCGCGGTCGGCTCCGCCGCCGCGCAGGCGACCCGCAGGACCGGCGGCCGGTCGGGGGCGCGGTACTTGACGGCGTTGCCGATCAGGTTCTGGAACAGCCGCACCAGCTCGCCCTCATCCCCCCATAGGGTGGGCAGGCCGGGGTCGACCGTGACCGTCGCCGCCGCGTCGGCGATGGCGGCCTCCAGGGCTTGCAGCGCCGCCTCGACCAGGGCGCCGGCCGGGCAGGGGGCGAAGGGCCGGGTGCGGCGGCCGACGCGGCTGAATTCGAGCAGGTCGACGATCAGCCGGTCCATGCGCCGCGCCCCGTCGCGGGCGAAGGCCAGATGGCTGCGCGTCTCCGCGTCCAGCCGGTCGGCCAGATCCTGCTCCAGCAGGACCAGATAGCCGCCGATCGTCCGCAGCGGCTGGCGCAGGTCGTGCGACGCGGCGTAGGCGAAGGCTTCCAGCTCGGCGTTGGAGCGCTCCAGCTCGGCGGTCTTGGCCTCCAGCGCCCGCTCGGCCGTCTTGCGGGCGCCGATGTCGGTGTGGGTGCCGACCACGCGCAGCGGCGTCCCGTCGCCGGCGCGCCGCACCAGGATGGCGCGGTCGAGGATCCAGGTGTAGGAGCCGTCCTTGCGGCGGACGCGGTGCTCGCTGCTGTAGAGGGGGGTGGCGCCGGCGACGTGGCGGGCCAGGGCGGCGCCCACGGCCTCGCGGTCGTCGGGGTGGATGCGGTCCTCCCGCTCGGCCAGCCGGTTGGCGATCTCGTGGTCGGCGTAGCCCAGCATGCTCTTCCAGCCGCTGGAGAAGAAGACGTCGCCGGTGGCCGGGTTCCAGTCCCACACGCCGTCGCCCACCGCCTCCAGGGCGAGCCGCCAGCGCTCCTCGGTCTCCACGAGCTGGCGCTGCGCCGCCTCCAGCCGGTGCCGGTGCCGGATCTGGCGCTGGGCGAGCCAAGCGACCAGCAGGACGGCCAGCAGGACGAAGGCCGCCGCCGCCGCGCCGCCGGCCAGGACCTCCTGGCGGCGCGCCTCGAACCCGGCCAGGACCTCCGCTTCGCCGAGCATGACCAGCACGACCAGCGGATAATCGTCGAGCCGGCGGTAGGCCCCGATGCGCCGGCGCCCGTCGACCGCGCTGGCGATGCGGTGGCTTCCCGCCACCGGGCCGGCCGGATCGAAGAAGGGGCGGTCCGGCAGGACGAAGCCGATCGGCGACACCGGCGCCTCCACCCCGGAGGCACGGGCCCGGATCACCCGGTCCAGCCCGACCAGGGACACCACGCCCTCGCGGCCGATGTCGATGGAGCGGTAGAAGGCGGACAGCTGGTCGGGGTCGACCGACAGCACCAGGATCCCGTCGAAGGCGCCGCCGGGGCCGCGCAGCGGCCGGGAGAACTGGATCGACCATTTGCCCGACACCCGCCCCAACACCGGCTTGCTGATGAAGAGGGCGTCGCGGACGCTCCCCCCGGGGCCGGAGGCGGCGTCGCGGTGGACGAGAAAATGCTCGCGGTCGGCCAGCGAGACCGGCTGCGGCGGGGGCGCGAGGTTGCTGAAGCGGAGCCGCCCCGCGGCGTCGGAGCCGGCGACCTGGAAGGCAAGGTCGGCGTAGAGCGAGCGCTGCCAGGCCGCCGCCCGGGGAAAGAAGGCGACGGGATCCTCCTCGAACGCCTCGCGCAGATGGATCAGCGCCTGGTCGATCCGCCGGATCGTCTGGTGGATGTGCTCCTCGAAGGTGCGCGCCAGGTTGGCGGCGTCCCGCTCGGCGGTCCGCAGCGCCTCGGCGCGCTCCCGCTCGACGCTGGCGGTGGCGACATAGGCGCCCCCGCCCAGCAGCGCCGCCCCGAGCAGGAGGACCAGGACGGGAAGGCCGGACAGCAGCCGTTCGGTCCAGCGCTCGCCGAGCCGTCCCAGGGTGTCGCGGATCCCCGCGGTCGCGCGTGCCATCGTCCGTGCCGTCCGTCCGTACCCTCGCCCAGGCGGCTCCGTCGCGGCCGCCCGGCCGGGGACGATTCCTTCCGCCGGCCACCCAAGCTACGTCCGGTGCGGCAACCGCCGCAACCGCCCGTCGCATCGGAAGGCGGAGAAAACCGAAAAAGGGAAGAGGAGGGCAGGGAAGAGGACGTGCGCGCCTCACCGGGCGCGGCGCACCGGGGCCTCGAAGGCGACGTCGGCGATCAGCCCCGCCGTCAGCGAGGCGAGCGTCGACTTGAAGGTGGGCCAGTGGTTCATGCCGGCGGTGTCGGCGACGGCGGCGCTGCCGGCGCGCAGGACCAGCCGGCGCAGGCCGGGGGCGGCGTCCTCGACGCGCAGCGGCTCCAGCGCGTTCAGCAGGGGGGCCGGCACGCGGCCCTTCAGGGCGTGCAGGGCGGCGGCCCACAGGGCGTTGACGTCGTCGGCGTCGGGCAGCGGGCCGGGATCCAGCGGCTCCGGCGTGGCCGGGGGGGTGAGCGCCTCGACCGTGCCGGTTCGCCGGGCGCGCCGGCCGGCGCTGTGGCGCTCGCGCTCCAGGAAGGTGTCGGCCACCTCGTCCTCGTCCTTGGGCTCGAAGTCCAGCGTCACCTTCTCGACCTTGCGGCCGCGCCGCTTCATCTTGTCCTCGGGCATGGCGACGCGGAAGGGGGCCAGTTGGTTGACCTCCGCCATCGCCCGGTCGATGGTGCGGGTCCGCAGGATGCCGAAGTCCTTGTAGGCGCCGTCGGGCACGTTCAGCAGCTTGCGCAGCGTGTCGATGTCCAGTTCCAGCGACGGGTAGTCCATCTGGTAGCGCTGCATCCCGATCTCGTAGAGCTTCAGGGCGTAAGTGCTCGTCACCTTGACCATGGCCGGGCCGGACAGCTTGGCCCAGAGCTGGGAGGTCCGCTGGATCTCCAGGAAGGCGTCGGTGAACTGGAAGTGGATGTCGGCGGAATCGCTGTCGTCCTCCTCCTCCGGCCGGACGTAGCTGCTGAGGATGCGCAGCTCCGCCCGCGACCGGCGGCCGCGGAACGGCCCGATGACCACCAGGCTGGAATCGAAGATCTCCTTCAGCGCGTCGAAGATGCGCTCGTTCCCCTTGTGGTTCCCGCGCACCACCCGCTTTGGCAGCCGGTAGAGCTTGTTGGCGAAATTCTGGCTGCCGGCGAGATGGATCATGAAGTTCAGCATCTTCTGCGCCGGCAGGGACAGCCGGGCGCCGTTCGCGGGGTAGCTGTAGACGGCTTCCGCGGCCTTGATCAGATGCTTGTAGCCGTCGCGCTCGAAGGTGGCGCTGGCCACCCGGGCGGTCAGGCCCTGGGCGGCCGGTGCCGCGCCGGCCGGGACGGGAAGCGACGGGGCGGCCGGGTCCGTGTCGCCTTCCGCCGCCTCGATGACCACCCCGCCGTCGAGGTCGCCCGGTCCGACGACGACCATGGCCCCGCTCCCGCCGCCATCCGCGGCGGCGGCGTTCGCCCCTTGAGCCTTCTTGCGCCGCGCTCCCGGCATGGACCATCCTTCCGCGTTGGACGCCCAAGGCTAAATCAATCCTTACGCCGGAAACAAGTAAGGAAAGGGTCTGCCCGCGCATCCTTACGCCCCGGGGGAGTCTTCCTTACGCGCCGGGGGCGCAGCCTTACCCCCTGGGGCGTAGGGCGCCGGCCCCCGCCATGTAAGGGGAAGCTCCCCCGGCGCGTAAGGAAGACTCCCGGCGACTCGTTGGATTCCCGGGCTTTGCGCGGTCCTGAATCCTTATTGGAAAGGGAACAGAGTCGGATCAAGGACTTAAGGACGGGGGATCGGGCAACGGACAGCCTTCCAGGG
>JAEZHQ010000035.1 GCA_023416455.1 Pseudomonadota bacterium
TGCTCTCAGGCGACCGCGAGCCGTGCTCCCCGCCGGGGAACCGGTCGCGCAACGCAGCCCTTAAGGCCGCCGCCTGCGCATCCCTTCTCACAACACGGTATCCACTTGTCCAAGAAACCGCGGGTCCACCCGCTCGAACCGTAGGACCCCGCGCCTGCCCCCTCTTCGGGAGCGGACCGCCGGGTCCGGAATGTCGGTTGAGCCTGTCTGGCTGGCCTGCTGCGTCCGACCCGTCGGCGTCCTTGTCGGCGGCCGTCGCGTCGGTGACGGGTATATAGTTTGGCGCCGCCGATCGGCGCAAGGGCTTTTTTGACGGAACGATGAAATTCTGGACGAATCCAGATCCCTCAAAGACTTGTCGGCCGCCGGCCCTACAGCAGGCCCAGCGCGCGCAGCTCGGCCGCGAGATGCGGGGGCAAGCCGCCGCCCTCGCCGCCGGCCTCGGCCAGATCCATCGGCGCGGCCTGCGGGTCCAGGTAGCGCCACCCCTGGAAGGGCCGGTGCACGGTGGGCACGGTGGGCACGAGGCCGGCGTCGACGCTGATCGTGCAGTGGCTCTCCCCCTCCTCGTCGACGGCGCTGTCGATGGCGAGAATCCGCTGGCGCACCGCCACGCTGCCGCGCACCACCCAGTAGAGCGAGCCGCCGGCCAGGATCTCCGCGCCGCGCCGGGGGGTTTGGCGGGTGTGGACGGGAACGACGGACCGTCCCTCCACCGCACGGGCGCGGCGCGCCTGCACCTCCCCCAGATGGTCGAGGTCGCGGATTCCGACGGCGAGCTTGATCAGGTGGAGGGGCATGGACGGCACAGGTGGGCGTGGGGCTGGGCGAAAGCCGGCCGGAACGGCCGGTGACCCGGATGTGGGGCTCCCCGGCGCCGATTCCAGCCGCCCCGGGTGGGAGCGGCCGCCGTCAGGCCGGGATGTTGTTGAGGGCGCGGCAGCGCTCCTCGAACTCGGGGGTTACGAAGTCGGGTTTCTTGTAGAGCCCTTTCATCCAGCTGGCGAGCATGCAAAGATCCTCCAGCTGGATCGCCTCGTACAGCGTGCCCTCGGGGAAGCACAGCTCGAACTGCTCGGCGATGTGGTCGAGCACCTGCTCGAGCTGCTCGGCGTTGAGGCCGACGCCGTCCTCCAGGGCCGCGTTGCGGGTGAGGATCCGTTCGTCCACGCCGTACTCGTCACGAATCAGCTTCACGATCCAGCGGAAGAGCTGCATCCAGTTGGTGATCCCGAGGATCGCATCCGACATCCCTGTGTTCCCCCTTGGGCGGCTGAGCGCGCCAGTCTGGCACGCCTTCCTTGCGGGTTCATTGTGTAAAAGTGACGCTTCGGACGCGCCGCCCCGCCGCTGCTACAGTGCGGCGATGCGCAAGCCCTATCTGAACCTCGCCCTGTCGATGATCCTGGTCGGCCTGTCGGTGCCGGCGTCCAAGGTGATCGTGGCCCATGTCCCGCCGCTGACCGCCGCGTGGCTGCGCTTCGCCATGGTGGCCGTCCTGCTGGCGCCCGTCCTGCTGCGCGGGGGGCGGGCGGCGCTGCCGGCGAACGCGCGGGACTGGACCAGCCTGACCCTGCTCGCCCTGACCGGCATGGTGCTGTTCAACATGTTCCTGCTCTCCGGCCTGCGCGCCACCAGCGCGGTGGCGGCCGGTATCATCACCAGCACCATACCGGCCATGACCGCGCTCGCCGCCGCGCTGATCCTGCGCGAGCGGGTGTCCGCGGGCGGCCTGGGGGCGATCGCGCTGGCGGTGCTCGGCATCCTGGCGCTGAACCTGGGGCCGGGCGGCGGGAGCGGCGGGACGGCCGAGTCGATGCCCGGCAACGCGCTGGTCTTCGGGGCCGTGGTCTCCGAAGCGCTCTACGGGGTCTTCGCGCGGCGGCTCGGCGGGCGGCTGCCGCCTCTGGCCTTGACCTTCCTGGCCAATCTGCTGTCCTTCGCGATGATGACGCCGGCAGCGCTCGCCACCATGGACGGCTTCGACCCGGGTGCGGTCCCCGCCCCGGTGTGGGCGCTGTTCGTGCTGTCGGGGCTGGCCGGCGGGCTGGTCGCGGTGGTGCTGTGGATGCGCGGGATCGCCCATGTGCCGGCCAGCCGCGCCGGGCTGTTCACCGGGCTGATCCCGGCGGCGGGCGTGCTGGCGGCCGTCCTGTTCCTGGGCGAGTCCTTCACCCTGGCCCACGCGGCGGGGCTGGGCTGCGTCCTGCTCGGCATCGCGCTCGGCACCGGGGCGCTGGGACCCCGCCCGGCGGCAGAGGACGCGGGTTGCAACAAGAAGCAAGGGGAGAGAGGGGAATGACGCTTTCCGTGACGCTGGTGGGCGCCACCGGCTGGGTCGGCCGCGCGCTGGTGGCGGCCATCGCCGCCGCACCGGACCTTCGCCTCGCCGCTGCGGTGGCGCGGCAGGCCGCCGGGCAGGACGCCGGCACGGCGGCCGGCACCGCGGCGCTGGGCGTGACCATCGCGCCGACGCTGGAAGAGGCGCTGGCCACGCCCAGCGACGTGGTGGTCGACTACACCACCCCGACGGCGGTGAAGGGGCACACGCTGGCGGCCATCGCCGCCGGGCGCGCCGTGGTGGTCGGCACCTCCGGCCTGACCGCCGACGACTACGCCGGGATCGACCGCGCGGCGCGGGAGCGCGGGGTCGGCGTGGTGGCGGCCGGCAACTACTCCATCACCGCCGCGCTGATGCAGCGCTTCGCGCTGATGGCGGCGCGCCACGTCCCGGACGTCGAGGTCATCGACTACGCATCGGCCGGAAAGCCCGACGTCCCGAGCGGCACCGCCCGGGAACTGGCCGAGCGCCTGTCGGAGGTGCGGCAGGACCCCACCAGCCGGGCCATCGGCGGCCTGATCGGCCCGCAGGAGGCGCGCGGCGCCACCGTCGGGCGCACGCAGGTGCACGCGCTTCGCCTGCCCGGCTTCGTGCTGTCCTGCGAAGCGCTGTTCGGCGCGCCGGAGGAGCGGCTGTCGATCCGCCACGACGCCGGGTCCGGCGCCGGACCCTACGTCGCCGGCACCCTGCTGGCGGTGCGGCGCGTGCGGGAACAGCCGGGCCTGCGGCGGGGCCTGGACACGCTGCTCGACTGAGCGGCGGCGCTCCCCTACCAGCCGCCCGTGGCCAGCCAGCGCTCCACCATGTCGAGACGGTCCCAGCCCCAGAAGGGCTCGTCGTCCACGAAGATGAAGGGGGAACCGAAGACCCCCCGTTCGATGGCCGTCTCGACCTCCGCGCGCAGGCGGTCCTTGACGTCCTGGTCCTGGAGGGCCGCGGCCACGGCGGAGCGGTCGTGGCCGAGGCCGGCGGCGATCTCCACCACCGTCTCGGCGGAGCCGATGTCGCGGCCTTCGCCCCAGTGGGCGTGGTAGAGCTGGCGGGCCAGCAGCCGGGCCTGCTCGGGATGGTCGTCGGCCAGCCAGTAGAAGGCGCGCGCGGCGGCGACCCCGTTGACCGGGGCTGAATCGGGATAGGTGAAGGGGGCCTGGGTCAGCCGCGCGATCCGGCCCACGTCGTGGACCAGATACTCGCCGCGCAGGGGCTGGTGCAGGTTCGGCTTCATTCCCGTCACCTTGAAGACGGCGCCCAGCAGGATCGGGCGCCAGGAAACGGTGCGGCCATGCGCCGCGGCCAGGGCGTCGATGCGGCGGCTGGCGAAATAGCCGTAGGGCGAGGCGAAATCGAAGTAGAAGTCGATGGGATCGGCCATCCGCTGTTCCTCCCGGCTGTGGTTTGCCGGGAAGGCTAGCGCGCCGCCGCCTCCCCGTCCATCGGGCGGGCGTTCAGACGGTTTTCACCTTGGCATCGAAGACGTAGCCGGCCCCCCGCTCGGTCTTGATGATCCGCGGCTCCTTGGGGTTCGCCTCGATCTTGCGGCGCAGCCGCAGGATCAGCACGTCGATGGAGCGGTCGAACACCTCCGCCCCGTCGGCCCGCGTGAGGTCGAGAAGCTGGTCGCGGGTCAGCACGCGCTGCGGCCGCTTCACGAAGGCGGCGAGGAGGCCGAACTCCGCCTTGGTCAGCTCCACCTCGCGGCCGTCCTGGGCGCGCAGCCGCTGGGCGGTGAGATCCAGCTCCCAGTTGGCGAACTGGACCACGGCGCGCAGCTCGTCGGCGCCGCGGGGCGGACGCCCCTCGCCGGAGACGCGGCGCAGCACCGCCTTGATGCGGGCCAGAAGCTCGCGGGGGTTGAAGGGCTTGGTGAGGTAGTCGTCGGCGCCCAGCTCCAGCCCGACGATGCGGTCCACGTCCTGGTCCTTGGAGGACAGGATGATGACGGGAAGGTGCGACTCGGTGCGGATCTGGCGGACCAGCCCCAGCCCGTCGCCATCCGGCAGCCGCAGGTCGCACACCACGAGATCGATCGGATCGCCCTCCAAAGCCCGTTTTGCGGTCGCCGTGTCGGGCGCGGTCGTGACGCGGTAGCCTTCCGCCGCCAGATATGACGCCAGGAGTTCCCTTACCGGTTCGTCATCATCGACCGCGAGAATATGCATGATCGTTACCTCCCGCCCCTTCTTAGCCCAGTGTGGGGGCGGCGCGCAATCGGTTACAACCCGGTAACACGCACATGCAGCATGGCCATTCGGTGATTCGGCTGAAACCGCAGGCCGGCGGCCGACATGAAAAGGCAGGCCCACTGACATCCTCCGGTCATCGGTGCAGGCTCTACTCCCGGTCGCAGGGCGGGAAACCGCACCGGCCTCAACACCGGGAGAATCATCACCATGACCGCGCTCGACCGATGCCTGGAACGGATCGCCCATCTCGACCGGGCCGCGCATCTGCTCAACGAGGTTCGCTTCTACAACAGCCACCTGCCGGTCCGGGAGGCCTTCGCCCGCCACCGCGTCCTGCTCGGCGAGGCCCGCCGCCACCTGGAATCGGCGGCGTCGCTGCGCGGCGAGCCCGGCTGATACGGACGGCGCTGTGAAGGCGTCGTCCGCATCACCCTCGCGATCAATGCTATCGCCTTGATCTGTCGGGTTTTATCGGCGGCGCTCAATGGAAGTGTTCATGCGCCGCCGGTATGATACGGACGGCCGCCGCAATGTTTCCCGAATTCGCCGCCATACCCAAGGGGCGTGCAACAACGGGAGAAACCGCATGAACCGCCGGACCGGTCACCTCGTCCTCGCCGTCGCCCTGCCTCTGCTGGCCGTGCCGGCCGCCTCCGCCGCTGCCACCGCCGCCGGCGGCGACGGGCTGACGCTGAAGCGGGTGCTGCTGTCGACGGGAGGCGTGGGCTATTTCGAGCATGAGGCGCGGGTGAGCGGCGACGCCACGCTGACGCTGGAGGTGCGGCGCGA
>JAEZHQ010000275.1 GCA_023416455.1 Pseudomonadota bacterium
TGATGTCCACCTCGCTGCGGCTTTGCAGCGTGCTTCGCTTCGGGCGGATCAGCACGTCCTTGAAGTCGAGCTTCAGATCGCTCTCGATGATCACGGCGCCCCCCATCCCTTCGTTCCGGCCGGCCCACGGCGCCGGTCCCGTCTCCTTGACATGGTGGCCACCGTCCGCGCCCGGCAAGCGGCAAGCGGCGGCGGCGCCATGCAACCACGGCCCCGTCCGGCGCGTTGAAGCAGGATCGGGAGCCAATCAAGCAGACGCCCCGGCAACGGGGAAGGAGGGAGCATGAAAGCCTTCGGAGTGGCCGTGGTCTTCGCGCTGCTGCTGGCGCTGGCGTCCGGCGCCGTCATGGAGAGCCTGCTCAGCCGCGAGGCCGACCGGACGTTCGCGACATCCAGCACCCGCATCGGCGAGGAGCCGTCGATCGAGCACCGCAACTTCTCGGGACAGAACCGCTGACGCGGCACCGCCCTCTTCCCGCCGGGGAGAGGGCGGAGGACCGCACCCGCCCTCTCCCCTATTCGGCGGCGCGGTGACGGGGGGAAGGGGTGCCCTGGGCGGCGGCCATGCCCCGCACCTGCTCCTCGTACCAGCGGCGGTGATGGTCCCTGGCCCAGTTCTCGTCGACCACGCCGCGGCCCATGGCGTCGAAGGCCCCTTCCATGCCGATGGTGCCGATGTAGATGTGGGCGATGATCACCGCGACCAGCAGCGCCGCCAGCACGCCGTGGACGATGTGGATGATCTGCATCCCGGCGATGCCGGTGAGGGCGAAGGGAACCATCAGCAGGAAGCCGGTGACCGCCAACCCCAGCCCGCCCAGCACGACCGCCCAGAAGATGCCCTTCTGCCCGGCGTTGAAGCGACCGGCCTCGGCGTGCTCGCCCTGCTTGGAGAGCAGGCCGCCCATGGTCTTCAGCCAGACGAGATCGGCCCGTTCGGGGATGTTGTCGCGAATCCACAGGATGAAGATCAGGACGAGGCCGACGACGAAGGGCACGCTGAAGAAGTTGTGCAGGGTCTTGCTGGCCTCGGCCAGCGTGGTGAAGGCGGGATGGCCGAGCAGCGGGATCAGCAGCGGCCGCCCGAAGGTGACGATCAGGCCGGTGACCGCCAGGATCAGGAAGCTGACCGCCGTGGTCCAGTGCGTGAAGCGGTCGAACCCGTCGAACCGCGGCACCAGCCGCCCGCTCCGCCCGCCGCGGATGCGGATGGTACCGCGGATCAGGTAGAAGACCGCCAGAAGGGCGGTCACTCCCAGCACCAGCACCCCGGCGACGATGCGCAGCGTGTGGGTGCGGAACTCCCGCCACTCGCGCCCCTCGGGCTGGACCAGGACGCCGAGCTTGCCGTCGGGGATGCTGACCCGGCCGGCGATGGCGCCGTCCGGCGCGTTGTAGAGCTGCACCTGGTCCTTGGAGGTGGGGAAGTCCGGGCTCGGCGTCTGGGAGAGCTGCGCGCGGGCCGCCGGCGCGGCCAGCAGCAGCGCCGCCAGCACCAGGAGACGGCCCAGGAGATGGGCCAGGGAATGGCGGGGATGCCTCGTCATGTCGCGTCCTTCCCTTGTCGCATCCTCATTCTTACGCCCGCCGGAGGCGGGGCCTCATTCTTACGCCCGCCGGAGGCGGGGCCTCATTCATACGCCCGCCGGAGGCGGGGCAGGCGGTCCTCAGCTCCCGCCGGTGCCCGTCGTGCCCGGCGACAGCGCGTTGCCGCGGTCGGAGCGGCCGTAGGCGGTGGCCCAGCCCCAGGCGCCGGAGCCGTAGCCGCGCCGGACCGCCCGCTCCTTGTAGATGTCGGCCAGGATGTCGCCGTCGCCGGCCATCAGGGCGCGGGTGGAGCACATCTCCGCGCACAGCGGCAGCTTGCCCTCGGCCAGCCGGTTGGCACCGTACTTCTGGTATTCGGCCGGCGTGTTGTCGGCCTCCGGGCCGCCGGCGCAGAAGGTGCACTTGTCCATCTTGCCGCGGCCGCCGTAGTTGGTGGCCTGCGGGAACTGCGGTGCCCCGAAGGGGCAGGCGTAGAAGCAGTAGCCGCAGCCGATGCACAGGTCCTTGGAATGCAGGACCACGCCGTCCACCGTCTGGTAGAAGCAGTCCACCGGGCACACCGCCGCGCAGGGCGGGTCGTTGCAGTGCATGCAGGCCATGGAGATGGAACGCTCGCCCGGCTGGCCGTCCTTCAGCGTGACGACGCGGCGCCGGTTGATGCCCCAGGGCACTTCGTGCTCGTTCTTGCAGGCGGTGACGCAGGCGTTGCACTCGATGCAGCGCTCGGCGTCGCACAGGAACTTCATGCGGGCCATGTCTGGTTTCCTCCCTCCCCACCGCCTCAGGCCGGCTCGACGCGGCACAGCGTGACCTTGGTCTCCTGCATGAAGGTCACCGGGTCGTAGCCGTAGGTGGTCACCCCGTTCGCCGGCTCGCCCAGGACGATGGGGTCGGTGCCCGGCGGGTAGTTGGCGCGCCGGCTCTCGCCCTGCCAATAGCCGGAGAAATGGAAGGGCATGAACACGGTGCCCACGCCGATCCGTTCGGTCACCAGGGCGCGGACCCTGGCCCTGGCCTCGTTCTCCGGCCCGTGGACCCACACCCAGGCACCGTCCCGGATGCCCAGCCGTTCGGCGTCGCGGGGGTTGATCTCCGCGAACATGGACTGCTGAAGCTCGGCCAGCCACGGGTTGGAGCGGGTCTCCTCGCCGCCGCCCTCATACTCGACCAGCCGGCCGGAGGTGAGGATGAAGGGGAAGCGCTGGCGCAGGTCGCTGTCCGCCACCTCGAACTGGAGCGAGCGGGCGAGCTGCGGCAGGCGGAAGTCGCGCCGGTCCTCGATGGCCGGGAACTCCTTCACCAGCTCCGGCCGCGGCGAGTAGATCGGCTCGCGGTGGATCGGCACCGGGTCGGGCAGGTTCCAGGCGACCGCGCGCGCCTTGGCGTTGCCGTGGGGCGAGCAGCCATGCTTCAGCGCCACCCGGATGATGCCCATGGACAGATCGGTCTGCCAGCTCACCTCGTCCACCTTGTCGCCGCCGATGGCCTGGATGACGCGCATCTCCGCCTCGGTCAGGTCCTTGTCCCAGCCGAGCTTGCGCAGCACGGCCATGGTGAATTCCGGATAGCCGTCCTCGATCTCCGAACCCTTGGAGTAGGAGCCCTCGGCCAGCAGGCTGACGCCGTTGCGCTCCACGCCGAAGCGGGCGCGGAAGACGCCGCCGCCCTCCATGACGTGCTTGGAGGTGTCGTAGAGCACGGCGGAGCCCGGGTGCCGCAGCTCCGGATGGCCCCAGCAGGGCCAGGGCAGGCCGTAATAGTCGCCCTTGCAGGGGCCGTCGGCGGCCTGCATGGTGATCTTGTCGAAATCGGCCTGATGCTTCATGTGCATCTTCAGCCGCTCCGGCGACTGGCCGGTGTAGCCGGTGGACAGGCAACTGCGGTTGATCTCGCGCAGGATGTCCTCCGGCACCGGGCGGATCCCCTCCACGGAGATGTGCTTGAACATCTCGTCGGCGAAGCCGAGCTTCTTCGCCAGCAGATACATGATCGTGTAGTCGTCCCTGGATTCGAAGATCGGTTCGACGATCTTCTCGCCCCACTGCATGGAGCGGTTGGAGCAGGTGCGCGAGCCGTCGGTCTCGAACTGGGTGCAGGCCGGCAGCAGGTAGGTGCCGTTGCGCCGCTCCTTGATCGCCGCGAAGGTGGTCGGGTGGGGATCGGCGACCACCAGCAGGGCGAGCTTCTCCACGCCCTTGATCATCTCCGGCATGCGGGTGACGGTGTTGCCGCCGTGGCCGAAGCAGACCATGGCGCGCAGCGGCGAGGGCTGCTGGATGTCCTCGGGCTTGTAGAGCACCGCGTCGAACCAGCGGGTGGTCGGGATGCCCTTGGCCTCCATGAGGTCCTTGGAGGCGAAGCGGTCCTTCATCCAGTCGAAATCGACGTCCCAGACGCGGCAGAAGTGCTTCCACGCCCCCTCCGCCAGCCCGTAGTAGGAGGGCAGCGTGGAGACGTCGAGGCCGAAGTCGGTGGCGCCCTGCACGTTGCAGTGGCCGCGGTAGATGTTGGCCCCGCCCCCGGCGACGCCGATGTTGCCGAGCGCCAGCTGGAGGATGGACAGGGCGCGCACGTTGGCGGTGCCGGTCGTCTTCTGGGTGATGCCCATGCACCAGATCACGGTGGAGGGCCGGTTCATGGCCAGCGCCTCGGCGACGCGCCGGACCTGCTCGCCGGGCACGCCGGTGACCCGCTCCACCGTCGCCGGGTCCCATTTCTTCACCTCGGCGCGGACCTCGTCCATGCCGTAGACGCGCTGGCGGATGTACTCCTTGTCCTCCCAGCCGTTCTCGAAGATGTGCCAGAGGATGCCCCAGGTGATGGGGATGTCGGTGCCGGGGCGGATGCGCACATACTCGGTGGCGTGCGCGGCGGTGCGGGTGAAGCGCGGGTCGATGACGATGAAGGGGGCGCGGTTGCGCTCCTTGCCGCGCAGCATGTGCGGCAGCGACACCGGGTGCGCCTCGGCGGGGTTGCCGCCGATGACGAGCAGCGCCTTGGAGTTCTGGATGTCGTTGTAGCTGTTGGTCATGGCGCCGTAGCCCCACGTGTTCGCCACGCCGGCGACCGTGGTGGAGTGGCAGATGCGCGCCTGGTGGTCGACGTTGTTGGTCCCCCAGAAGGCGGCCAGCTTGCGGTAGAGGTAGGAGCCCTCGTTGGAGAATTTGGCCGAGCCCAGCCAGAACACGGCGTCCGGCCCGGACTGCCGGCGGATCTCCAGCAGCTGGTCGCCGATCTCCTCGATGGCCTGGTCCCAGGACAGGCGCTGCCACTCGCCGTCGACCAGCTTCATCGGGTATTTCACCCGCCGCTCGCCCTTGGTCAGCTCGCGCACCGAGGCGCCCTTGGCGCAGTGGGCGCC
>JAEZHQ010000281.1 GCA_023416455.1 Pseudomonadota bacterium
GGCCAGACGCTCGCGCGGCACCGCCCGCGCCGGGTCCAGCGCCACGCGGGCGAGCAGAGCCCGCGCCCTGCGCCCGGGCGCAGACAGCGGGCGCCCGCGCGCGTCGGCGAGCGCGAATCCGCCCAGCAGCCGTAGCGTCGGTCCATCCATCACGCGCCGCGCCGAAGGGATTTCACAGCACCGGAACCATAGCAGGCCGGGCCGCCCCCTGCCCGGGGCATTTCGGCCGGGGCGGATTACCTCTTAAGGAGGGGGGGTGCGTTTTGACGCGCGCTTGACGCTTCCGGCGACGCCCGGCCGACGGCGCCCGGCGATCCTTGGCTCCGACACCCGCTCCCGCGCGGGCCCTTTGACCGAGGAGAAGGCCATGGACGGCACCACCACCACCGCCGCCGCCGGCACCCCGACCATCCAGCCGCACAACGAACGCGCCGCCGCGGTGTGGAGTTCGGGCGGCCGCGATTACGAAGAGATCATCCGCGGAGTCTGCGACGGCATCGACGCCACCGTCGCCGGGCTGGCCCCCCGGCCGGGGGAACGCATCCTCGACGTCGCCACCGGCACCGGCATCACCGCCCGGGCCTGCGCGCGGCGCGGCGCCCAGGTCACCGGGGTCGACATCGCCGCCGGCCTGCTGGACGCCGCGCGCACCCTGTCCGACGGGCTTGCCATCGACTACCGGCTGGGCGACGCCGAGGCCCTGCCCTTCGCGGACGCCAGCTTCGACGCCGTGGTCTCGACCTTCGGCGTCATGTTCGTCAGCCGCCCCGAGGCGGCGGCGCGGGAGCTTGCCCGCCTGTGCCGGCCCGGCGGCCGGCTGGCCCTGGCCACCTGGACGCCCGACGGCGCCATCGCCCGGATGTTCGCGGTGATGCGCCCCTACATGGCGGCGCCGCCGGCGGTGTCGCCCTTCGACTGGGGCCGCCCCGAACGGCTGGAGGAGCTGCTCGGCGACGCCTTCGAGCTGACCATCCGCACCGAGACCAGCCATTATGTCGAGAGCAGCGGCGAGGCCGCCTGGACCACCTTCGTCACCGGCTACGGCCCGACCCGCACCCTGGCCGCCAGCCTGGACGAGGAACGCCGCGCCGCCCTGAAGCGGGACTTCGTCGCCTTCCACGAGCGCCACCGCGAGGGCGGGGGCATCCATCTGCCGCGCACCTTCGTGCTCACCCTCGGCACCCGCCGCTGACCGCGGCGCCCGGCGGGCCGCCGCCTCGGGCGGGCGGCCCGCCGAAACCATCCGTGCGGCCAATGAACCGCGTAACCAATGAAGAAGTTCGGCGGAGCGGCCAAAAAATTATTAATAGTCATTAACTATCACTGAACAAACCATTGGTTAACGTGAATTAATTACTCATTCTCCCAGGATAACCCTCTGCGTTTTTTTATATCACCATAGCGATACCTGTTGATATACGAAAATAATTGATCTATCCCGCCCTCCGAGAGATGCGCCGCCCGATGAATGCTCTTCGCGTGAAGAAATCCACTCAAGCGGAATGACCCAGTCCATGCATGGCCTGTCGATGCTTTTGCGCTCCATCGCCCGGACGGGAGGCGGCGCGATCCCACCGGCGGCCCGGCGGGCGCGCCGCCGCGCAACCCCAACCGGCAGGAGAAACGCCCCATGCGCATCGACGCCATACGCATTCCGGTCCGCATCCACCTCGTGACGGCCGCGGCGCTGGCCGGGCTCGTCGTCGTGGTGGCCATGGCGCTGTTCACGCTCTCGGACGTCCTGCGGTCGGGGCGGGCCGTCAAGACCCAGCACGTCGTCGAGACAGCCCACGGAGTCCTGGCCGGATTCGAGGCGCAGGCGCAGGCCGGCGCCATGACCCGGGCCGAGGCCCAGGCGGCGGCGATCCGGGTCCTGCGCGGCATGCGCTACGGCGACAGCGAGTATTTCTGGATCAACGACTTCGAGCCGACCGTCGTGCTCCACCCCTTCCGGCCGGAGCTGGAGGGGCGCAGCGCCGCCGGCATCAAGGACCCGAACGGGGTCGCCATCTTCAACGCCTTCGTCCGCGTCGTCCGGGACCAGGGCCAGGGCTTCGTCCCCTATCTGTGGCCCAAGCCGGGCAAGCAGGAGCCGGTCGAGAAGATCTCCTACGTCAAGGCGTTCCAGCCCTGGGGCTGGATCATCGGTTCGGGCGTCTACGTCGACGACGTCCGGGCGGACCTTCTCGCCGCCGCGCTCGCGCTCGCCGGGCAGTGCGCGGTCATCCTGCTGGCGGTGATCGCCGCCGCGGTGGCCATCGCGCGTGGCATCACCGGGCCGCTCCGCCGCCTGCGCGAGGCCATGCGGGCGCTCGCCGCCGGGGCCGCCGACCAGCCGCCCCCGGGGGTCGGTCGGCGGGACGAGATCGGCGAGATGGCCCAGGCCGTCGAGGTCTTCCGCCGGAACGAGCTGGAGCGCCGCCGCCAGGCCGCCGAGCAGGAGGAGCAGGAGCGCCGCGCCGTCGCCGAGCGCAAACGGTCGCTGCTGGCCATGGCCGACGCCATGGAACAGCACATCCAGGGCATGATCGGCACGATCGGGCAGCGGATCGATCTGCTCCACGAGGCGTCGGGCTCGCTGTCGGCCAACGCCCAGCAGACCTATTCCCAGAGCACGACGGTCAGCGGCGCCTCGCAGCAGGCCTCGGCCAACGTTCAGACCGTGGCCGCCGCCACCGAACAGCTCAACGCCGCCAGCCACGAGATCGGCCAGCAGGTGGAACGGTCGTCCGCCATCTCCCACACCGCCTCGGCGCAGGCCGACCGCAGCAACCGCATCGTCCTCGGGCTGGCCAATTCCATGGGCCGGATCGGCGAGGTGGTCGACCTCATCCGCGAGATCGCCAGCCAGACCAACCTGCTGGCCCTCAACGCAACGATCGAGGCGGCCCGCGCCGGCGAAGCCGGCCGTGGCTTCGCCATCGTGGCCCAGGAGGTCAAGAACCTGTCGGTCCAGACCGCCCGCTCCACCGACGAGATCGCCCGTCAGATCGCCCTGGTGCAGCAGGACACCGAACGCGCGGTCGGGGCCATCGACGAGATCCTCCAGACTGTGCAGGAGGTCTCCGAAACCTCCTCCTCCATCGCCGCCGCCATCCAGGAGCAGCACGCCGCCATCGCCGAGATCAGCCGCAACGTGCAGCAGGCCGCCGCCGGGACCGAGGAGATCAACGAGCACATCGCCGACGTGTCCAGGGGGGCGCAGGGCACGCTCCAGGTCGCCACCACCGTCACCGCCGCCGCCGACGAGCTGGTCCGTCAGTCCGACGCGCTGGAACGCCAGGTCGAGGGCTTCCTGCGCGAGGTCCGCCAGGCCAACCGCGTCGGCGAGGCGGCGTGAGAGGCGGCGTGAGAGGCAGCATGACCGGGAGACGCGCGCGATGACGGCCGCCCGCCCCCCGCTGACCGGCGTCGAACGGACCTTCGATCCGGGCGACGTGATCGTCACCAAGACCGACCCCAGGGGCCGCATCACCTACGCCAACCGCGTCTTCCTGCGCCTGGCCGGCTACGAGGAGCGCGAGGTCATCGGCGCCCCCCACAACATCCTGCGCCACCCGGACATGCCGGCCTGCGTGTTCAAGCTGCTGTGGGAACGGATCGCCGGCGGCCGGGAGATCTTCGCCTACGTCAACAACCGGGCCAAGAACGGCGACCACTACTGGGTGTTCGCCCATGTGACGCCCAGCTTCGACGAGGCCGGGGCCATCGTCGGCTACCACTCCAACCGCCGGGTCCCCCGCCGCGAGGCGGTCGCCAGGGTCCAGCCGCTGTACGCCCGGCTGCTGGCCGAGGAAGGCCGCCACGCCGACCACCGGCAGGCGGTCGCCGCCTCCACCGCCCTGCTGCACGACCTCCTCTCGCGGGACAGGACGACCTACGATGCGTTTGTCTTCACTCTATAGGTCGGGGATCCTCACCGCCGGCGTGGCGGCCGTGCTGCTGGGCGCCGCCGCGTGGGGCGCGGCGACGGCCGCCATGACGCCGGCGATGGCCGCCGGCGCGGCCGTCCTGGCGGCCGCGCTGATGGTCGCCTTCGCCTTCCAGTGGCGCGTCGGCGAGGCGGTGAAGACGGCGACCGCCGTGTGCCGCCAGGGCAGCCGCGGGCGGTTCGAGGCGCGGCTGGTCGGCCTGCGCGAGGGCGGTGAGATCGGCGCCCTGTTCGATTCCATCAACGACCTCCTCGACCCGATGGACGCCTTCGTCCGCGAGGCGACCGCCTCGCTGGACGCCGTGTCCCGGGGCGAGTTCGGCCGCAGCCTGGTGGAGACCGGCATGCACGGCGCCTTCGCGCGGGCGGCCGGGGCGATCAACCGCTCCACCGCGCTGATGGCCGGCCGGGTCGCCGCCCTGGAGGCCCGCACCGCCGGCTTCGAGACCCGCATGCTCGCCATCGCCGGCGCGGTGGCCCAGGCGGCGGACTCCCTGCGGGTCGACGCCGCGACCCTGTCGGAGAGTTCGGAACGCACCGCCGGCTGCGCGTCGGACATCAAGGCGGCCGGCCACACGACCGCCGACGTGGTCCGCGGCGCGCTGGCCACGCTGTCCGACTTCGCCCGGCGGGCGGGCGACGTCGAGGAGCGGTCCGGCCTGTCGGCGGCGCGCGCCGCCAAAGCGGTCGCCGAGGCCCGGGACGTGGACGGCCGCATGGGCGCCCTGACCACGGCGACCCGGCGGATCGACGAGGTCATCGCCATCATCGAGGCCGTCGCCAAGCAGACCAACCTGCTGGCCCTGAACGCCAGCATCGAGGCGGCCCGGGCCGGCGACGCCGGCCGGGGCTTCGCCGTGGTGGCCAGCGCGGTCAAGCAGCTCGCCGACCAGACCGCCGGGGCGACCGGCGAGATCACCCGCGAGGTCGCGCTCATGCAGCGGGCGGCGGCCGAGGCGGTGACGGCGATCGAACGGATCGTGGCGACGGTGGGCCAGCTGGACGAGATGGCGGGGGCGGTGACCGCGGAGATGCAGGCGCAGCATTCGGCCCTGGACGCGGTGACCGGCATGCTGACCGACGCCGTGTCCACCGCCGACACCGCGGCCGCCCAGGTCACCGGGATCGCCGCCGCCGCCGCGGACACCGAGCGGAAGGCCGACGCGGTGCTCGGCGCGGCGGGCCGCATGCTCGCCGAGGCGTCCGCCCTGCGCCAGGAACTCGACCAGTTCCTCACCACGGTGCGCGCCGCATGACCCCGCCCAGTCTGCGCCCCCCCAGCCTGTGGCGGGCGGTCTGCTTCGTCGCGGAACACACCTTCGTCGACGAGCTGTGGCCGCACGCCGGGGCGCACTGGAACGTTCCCCGCCCGCTCGTCCGCATCGCCCAGCAAAGCCTGGCCGAGCGGCGGGGCCGCTGGGAGGAGCTGTCGGGGCGCTTCCTCGCGGGCACGGACGAGCGGGCGCGCCTGGGCGCGCTCATCGACGGGCTGGACAAGGCCGGCGGCCTCCTCCTCCTGGCGACCGGGCACAAGGCCGGCGTCGCCGACCTCGCCCGCGCCGCGGGGATCACCCACGGCGCGGCCCATCGCTCCCTGCGCCTCCTCGCCCGGCATTTCCTGATCGGGCCGGCCTTCCTGCGCGCGGCGATGACGGCCTTCCGGCTGCCCCCGGCGCGGATCACCGCGGCCCCCTTCGTTCCCCTGCGCAGCCGGTGGCGCGTGACGGCGAGCGAGGATGACATCGGGGCCTACCTGTACGCCTTCGCCGGACAGCCCCTTGAGGTGCCCAACCCGGTGCCGCTCGCGCTCGTCCAGCTTTCCGCCCTGCTGCACGACCCCTGGGTGATCATCCGCTCCATCCCGGGCGAGCTTCTGCACTCGGAGGAACGCCTGCGGGCGTCGTGCTACGGGCCGGTGGTCGACCAGATGATCGCCCAGGCCGAACGGCGCTGCGGCGAGGTCGAGCGGCTGCTGGCGCAGGCGGCCCCCGACGCGGCCGCCGCCGAAGCGGTGGCGGCGCGGGTGGCCGACCGGCTCGCCGCCCTCGGC
>JAEZHQ010000330.1 GCA_023416455.1 Pseudomonadota bacterium
GCATCCCCCGGCGCGGCACCGGCCAGCAATTCCCCGACGCCCACCCCCGGCGCGACCGCCGTTCCGGCCAGCCCCCCCAACGCATCGCGAAAGGCTGGGCTTGCCCAGACAAGGCGCCCATCGGCGCTGATGCGTGCCAGGCCGGCACCCGTCATACGGGCATCCTCCAGAAATAAGCGTCCGATTTGGACGCTTGGATGATACACCATCTCCACGCCGCCGCCCATGCCTGGACGTCTTGCCGGCGGCCGCTCCCCGTCTCCCGGCGCTTGAAAACGCGCGGCGGCGCCCTTAATCGACGCGGTGCGCCGATCCGGCGGCGGCCGGCCGCCGGGCGCGCCCGGAAGGCCGGCCACGGGGAGTGCGATGCCCGAGTTCGCCGCCTATGGCGGGCTGTTCCTGACCGCCTTCCTGGCGGCCACCGTTCTCCCCGCGCAGTCGGAACTGCTGCTCGCCGGCATGCTGGCGTCGGGTGCCTACGGCCACGCCGCCCTGCTGGTGGCGGCGACGGCCGGCAACGTGCTGGGCTCCACCGTCAACTGGGCGCTCGGCCGGTACCTGATGCATTTCCAGGACCGCCGCTGGTTCCCGATCCGCCCCGCCCTGGTGGAGCGGGCCACCGGCTGGTACCGGCGGTTCGGCGTGTGGTCGCTGCTGCTGGCCTGGGTCCCGGTGATCGGCGACCCGCTGACCCTGGTCGCCGGAATCCTGCGGGTCGACCTGCGGATCTTCCTGCTGCTGGTCACCATCGGCAAGGCGGCCCGTTACGCGGCGCTGGTCCTCGCCGTCTGAGCCCCCTACATTTCTTCCGACCAGCACCAGAGGCGGGAGAACCGCATGCGCCCTTCCGACGGATCCGCTCCGCCCCCGGCCGCCGGCCCGCTGCGCCGCCGGCTGTGGATGGCGCTGGGATACGCGGCGCTGGGGCTCGGCCTTGTCGGGGTCGTGCTGCCGCTGCTGCCGACCACCCCCTTCCTTCTGCTGGCCGCGGGGGCCTTCGCCAAAGGCAACCCTGCCCTGCGCGAACGGCTCTACGGCCACCCGCGCTTCGGGCAGCTGCTGCGCGACTGGGACGCCGAGGGCGCCATCCCGCGGCGGGCCAAGGCCGCGGCCCTCACCGGGCTCGGCATGAGCTGGCTGCTCCTGGCCGCGACCATGGACCGGGTGGCGGTGGTGGCCGGCGCCGGCCTGTGCATGGCGCTGGTGGCGCTTTACATCGCGACCCGCCCGGCGCCGTCGGCCGAGGCCACGTCTACCGCACTGCAAAACGAAGCTTGAGCCGGGGGCTCGGGCGAAGTATTACCTTCGTCCAGCCGGGCGGCCGGCTGCGACGCGGGAAGGCCCTGTTCGCTTTTGGGATCTTCCGGAACGTGCGCCCCCTTGACCGAGGTCAAGGGAGGCGGGTGTCGTGCCCGTTATCTTCCGCCCCGCGACCCCTGTTCCGGAGCCCAGGCGCACCACATGCCCGACGGAAGCGTAGTCAAGCCGGCGAAAATCCCGCTTTATGAAAGTCACAAGACGATTCACCCCAAGTCCGTCTCCGGACGGTACCGCCGGCTGAAGACCGTCACCCTCTGGGTTCTTCTGGCGATCTTCTTCATCGCCCCGTGGATCCGCTGGGAGCGCGGACCCGACGCGCCGGCGCAGGCGGTTCTGTTCGATCTGACGACGCCGCGCTTCTTCATCCTGTGGATCGAGATCTGGCCGCAGGAGGTCTATTATCTCACCGGCATCCTGATCGTCGCGACGCTGGGCCTGTTCCTGGCCACCGCGCTGGCCGGCCGGGTGTGGTGCGGCTACGCCTGCCCGCACACGGTGTGGACCGACCTGTTCGTCTGGATCGAGCGCGCCTTCGAGGGCGACCGGGCCGAGCGCATCCGCCTGGAGAAGGCGCCCTGGACCACCCGCAAGCTCCTGCGCAAGCTCGGCAAGCACGCCGGCTGGCTGGCGCTCAGCCTGGTCACCGGCTTCGGCTTCGTGGCCTATTTCACCGACGCCCCGCGCCTGGCCTACGACCTGGCCACCTTCGACGCCACCTACGAGGCGGTGGCCTTCTTCGCCCTGTTCGTGGCGATGACCTACGTGATGGCCGGCTGGACCCGCGAGCAGATGTGCATGTACATGTGCCCGTGGCCGCGCATCCAGACCGCCATGCTGGACGAGCACAGCCTCGTGGTCACCTACCAGGCCGAGCGCGGCGACGCCCGCGGCCCCAAGCGCAAGTCCCAGAGCTGGGAGGAGCGCCGGACGCTGGGGTTCGGCGACTGCATCGACTGCGGCCAGTGCGTGCAGGTCTGCCCGGCCGGCATCGACGTGCGCACCGGCTCCCAGGCCGACTGCATCAACTGCGGCCTGTGCGTGGACGCCTGCGACGGCATCATGACCGCACAGGGCCTGCCGACCGGCCTGATCGCCTACGACTCGCTGGCCGGCCAGGAGGCGCGGTCCCAGGGCAAGCCCTACGTGTGGCGCCTCGTCCGCCCCCGCACCATCATCTACGGCCTGCTGATGCTGGTCATCGCCGGGGCGATGGCCTGGAGCTTCGCGCTGCGCCCGCGGCTCGACATCTCGGTCCAGCGCGACCGCGCCCCGCTGTTCGTGACGCTGTCCGACGGCAGCATCCGCAACGCCTACACCTTCAAGGTCGCCAACAAGACCCGGCAGGACCGCACCTACACCCTCACCGCCTCCGGCGTCGCCGGCGCCGAGATCAGGGTGGTCGGCGAGAGCGCGGCCGAGGGCGGGGCCGAAGGCGCGGAGCGCGCCGCCCACATCGCGGCGGCCCCGGACAGCGTCGCCACCTACCGCGTCTACGTCACCGCGCCGCGCGGGGCGGCGACCGCCGCCTCCACGCCGCTGACCTTCCTGCTGACCGACCAGGCCAACGCCGACACCGACAGCTACAAGAGCGTGTTCCTCGCTCCCGCCAACTGACGGCGGCGCCGGGCGGCGTCCGATGGCCTCCATCGGACGCCGCGCGCCGGTGCGCAGGCCCGGCGGCCCCGACCTTCGGGCGGAAGCGTCCGAGCTTCGGCCTATCCCCTTTTCGCGCGGGCGCGAAAGGGGAACATACGCATGGTCATGTTGTCCCGGGGATGACGGGGCTCACTTTGTCGTTGGTGGGGGACGAAGGTCCCGGACCAGGGTGAGCCAGTCATGCTGTTCGACTTCGAGCCTTCGGGCATCAACGACACCTATCTGCGCCTGACCCGGCGCGGAAGTTCGTGCATCGTGGCGCCGGCGGGCGTGTGGAACGGGCTGCTGCGGGTCAACTACATCGTCGCCGGCACGCC
>JAEZHQ010000075.1 GCA_023416455.1 Pseudomonadota bacterium
TCGCGGGGCTGTCGCCGCAAGGCTGGTGGCACTGGATTCTGATGGGCCTGACCGCGAACGCCAGCGCGCAGGTGTATCCGGTGCTGGCCCGGCATTTCGGCGCCGAGCGCGCCGGACGCGCCAACACCGCGAACACCCTGCTGGTCTTCGTCGGCACCTTCCTCATCCAATACGCCATGGGTGCCATCATCGACCTGTGGCCCCGCGACGCCGCCGGCCAGTACCCGGTCGAGGCATACCGCGCGGCCTTCCTGTTCCTGCTGGCGGGAATGGCCGCCAGCCTTGCCTGGCTGATTCGCCCCGGTGCGGACCGCGTCGAGGCGGCAAGGCGCGGTGTGTGAGGCCAGGGCCAGACCGTCCTGGCGTCTCCGCCCGGCGTATGAGGACATGCAGCACGATGGCGCCTGATGCCGCCATCGCCTGATCAAGGTTCTCGTCGGATGGGATCGGACCATCCGGCCGTCCGCCCATGTGGCCGTCACGGCAATCGCGAAGGCGGCCGGCAATTCGCGCTTCAAGACGGGAACATCCGCCGGCTCCGCGGTTACGCGTGCTGTGCGGGATTGGCCATGGTCCTCCTGCCGCTCATAGGCTCGTTCTCACGACGCTCTTGGAGCACGATTCCGCGGTATTCGGTAGCAAACGCCACCATCCGAAAGGCCGATTGAGAACGTACAGTGAACACATTATGCTGGCAGCGGTCGGGTCGATGGACATGCAACCATGCCGCAGCAGCACGTCCTGCTCAGCGCCGAAGCCAGGTCTCTCGACCTGGGGCGCGTGCTGCGGATGACCGACGAGCAGGCGCTCGCCACGTTCCGTCGCCTGCGCAGGCCCGAGACGAACGGCCAACCCGTCTGTCCGCGGTGCCAATGCACGACCTGCTTGGAGTGTGCACCGCGCCCCCGAGCGACACCCTGTCGGCGCGACCCGGGCCGACTGCGTGCGCCGCGCTACCGCTGCAAGGCATGTCGGTGCGACTTCACCGCCACCAGCGGGACGCTGTTCCACGCCCACAAACTGCCGATCCGCGACTATCTCGCCGCCATCGCCCTGTTCCTGAACGGGGTCAAGGGCGTGCCCGCCTGTCAGATCCGCCGCGACCTCAACGTCCAGTACAAGACGGCCTTCGTGCTGGCGCACAAGATCCGCGAGGCCATGGCCGAGGACCGCGTGGAACGCCGCCTCGCGGCCAACCAGAACGGCAAGCGGCGCTGCGTCGTGGTGGTGCGGGAGCGCGGCGGAGAGGCCGTCGCCATGGACTTCCGCAACGAGGACGAGGCGGTCGCCTTCGTGCGGCGGCGCGTCGAGCGCGGCACGGAGATCCATGCCGACGAGGCGCCTGCCTGGTTCGCCGCCAAGCGCGTGGTCCACGAGCGCGAGTACCTGGGCAACGACGGCGCCTGTACCAACCAGGCGGAGTCGTTCTTCTCCAGGGCACGCCGCGCCGAGATCGGCCAGTACCACCACGTCGCGGGGCCGTACCTGCGGCGCTACGCCCAGGAGGTGGCCTTCCGCGAGAACCACCGCAGGCGACCGAACGGCTGGCAGTTCGACCGGCTGGTCAGCGCCGCCGGGCGCATGCGGCCCAACCCGGACTTCTGTGGCTACTGGCAGAGAAACCTGACCTCATCCCCGCGCTAAAGTCGCCAGTCGTTTCCTGGAGACTCCTTCGAGTCCCGAATGATTTCTTGAATGGCCTCTTGAAGGGAGGCGACCTCGTCGTCTGTTAATTCGGAAAATTCGACACGTTTCTTCTTGGACAGAACTCCATTGTTCTGGAGAAAGCACCTGACAAGGAGGGACGCCCTGCGGTCTGGCATGTCAATGCGCTCTTGTGCAACAGCCAGTGCAGCATCGTAGACAGCAACGAAATCCAATTCCTCTTTCAGGTCCTTATGCACTGTCTCAGCGATCTTTGAATAGAGAAATTCGGCAAGGATGGTGGCGTCGAAGTACCGATAGAGGCTGGCTGTTTCGTTAGTAACTTCGATTTCCTTCGATGGCGTCCAGCGCCAATCAATGTGCGACTGAATGCTCTTCGAGAACGTCTCCAATGCAGAGTCGTAGCCGCGTCGATCTCGCACGATAGCAGCCGATACCGGAAAGAGGATGTCTGGCGGGGTAAAACCTTCCGCGGACAGCACGTGGTGAATGAGGAAGCGATGAATGCGCCCATTCCCATCCTCGAATGGATGCAGAAAGACGAATCCGAACGCCACCAGAGTAGCGGCCACCACGGGGTCGGTTGTCCCGTGGAGCCGTTCAGACATCCGAGCCCAATCGGTCATCAGATGGTGAATGTCCTGAGGACGCGGGCAAATGAAATGCACGACCTCGCGGTATCCTCCAACGGTTTCGCCGACGAAGTTTTGGAAGTCTCGAAGTCCCTGGGCGGCATAGCGGGGATCGACTATAGTGTTCTGAAGCGCAGTCAGGCTCGCCAGGTCAGTAGGGTCGAACGATTTGGTTGCCCGGAGCGCAGCGGCAAACCGCTCTGCTCTCTGACCCGTTGCCGTTTCGTTTTCGATAGCGTACGAGCTTTTCGTTTCCTTGGTGTATAGGTAGTTGACGGCACGGGCCAGCACATCTGGATCACAGTCCGCAACCAGGGCTTTGGCCTGGGCGTCGATGGCTTCTGCTTTGAAAGCGTCTAATCGTTGTGTGCGCCGTACGAATGGGCAAAAGCCAGGCACTCCGAGCAGATTGTCGAGAACCTTATGGCGTCGTGACTGCACGCCCTTGGCGACGACGTTTAACTCGGGATCGAGCGCATCAGTGTAGGTGACCACACCCGCATCCGGAAGGTCCAGCTTGTGACCAGTCAGCCATTCGTAGAGAAACCATGCCCTGCGGGCGTAGGCTCCAGTCGGCTCCCGTCTGACCCACCTTTCAACGTCCGCACCGCCTGCCACGGAGAACGCTGACGCGATGACGCCCAGATCCAACGGCTCGTACTTGAGCGCGAATCGCAAATGTCCCACCAGATCGTCGTCCGGAGTGTAGGACGGGCCATACTTCTCGACGATTTTCCCGTCCTCTGCGATGGTCCGCCGCGCGCCCGGTCCGACCATGGAGGTGACTGCTGGCGCCGGGCACCTCAAGCCCAACTTGGCGACCAACGCGGCTTGTCCGGCAAGGGTTTCAGAGGTGGCGGCCATCGCATACAAATCCGTTCAGCGCGCTGGAAATACATTCAGAATTGTAGGGGTGCCTCTGAAAATGCTCAAGAGGCTTGCGGGGGTGCCTGAGAAAAGGATCAGCGGCTTGCGGAATCGGTCAGTTTTTGTAGAGCTTGTGTGAAATCGTTCAGAGTGCCGCTATTCCGTTGTCGATCTCCGGTGCCGTCCACCACCCGAGCATCCGCCCGCCGAGATGACCCAGGACCGCCCGGTGTCGAGACCAAGACGCTGTTTTGTCGGGGCCGGGATTTCCACGGCGGCGGCCTCGTCTCGGGGCGGGCTATGGGTGATCGGGGCGACTGTCACCACCGTCTCGCCGTCCGCGCTCTCGGTCGTCAGGACAATGGCGCAGGGACGATCCTTCGCGCCTTCGAGCTGTCCCTCCCGATGCTCGGCCAGCCACAGATAGGCATAGGAGATGACGAGGCCCGGCCGGGGGGACGGCAGCGGCACCTACCCCTCCAACTCGGCATCGAGGTGATTGAACTCGGCCGGCACCGACGCCGCGGCGATGGCCGCCAGCTCGGCATCGCTGAACTGCTCGACGGCCAACGCCTCGCGATCCCGCCGCTTCAGGCGCCGGTACTCCTCAACCGACAGCAGCACGGTCCTCTCCCGGCCGTTGCGGGTCACGAACACGGGTTCGGTCAGCGCGCGATCCTGATAGGTGCCGATGTTGCGCTGAAACTCTGACGCTGGGACGATCATGAGAAAGCTCCCACCAATCATGCAGATTACAGATATTGCATAAGGTGCGTAATTGGCTGGTTGTCCAGGGGGCAGCAGGGACAGGAGCATACCGTCCAGTTCACAAGGACGTCGACGAGGGCATCGACATCGGCGGCCTGATCGAGACGGCCGCCGTGGAGTTGCTGGCCAGCCGTATGAAGACTCCGCTCCAGATCGAGCAGCACCTGACCCTTGCGTTCGAGGAGGCATTCCGGTTCGGCGAGCGGCCGGTCACGGTCCAGGTGGTCGAGAGCATCCTGTCGCGTCAGCGCGACGATTTGGAGCCGCGGCCCACCCGTCACGGCTGCGGCGTACGCTCCCTGGCCGACCGGTTCAGCGCCAAGCCGGCGGAGATCCGCCAGTTCTTGCGCGGGGAATTGGGCGGTGTCCGGGCGCAGGAACGGACCCAGCAGATGCAGGCGGCCGGGCTCCCGCTCTGACCGGGTCTTGTCTGACGGAGTGCGGGCCGGCGCCGATGATCTCGGGTCGCTGCACTTATCCGCAAATGGCATGACGCTTCTTACGGCGCCTTGGTTGCCGGCTTAGATGTCGGTCTCCTGCGCCACCAACGGCTTGCCCGCGTTGGCGGGGGGTTCGTCCCAATAGGGTGTCTTGCCGAAGCGCTGTTTCAGGAAGTCGATGAAGCAGCGGGCCTTCAGTGGAATGTATTGCCGGTGCGGCAGGACCGCGTGGATCCACACCGGGTCGGCGGTGTAATCGGAAAGGATCGGCACCAGTTTGCCCGTCCGCAGCGAATCCGAGGCCAGGAACGTCGGAAGCATGATGACGCCCAACCCGGCCAAGGCGGCGTCGAGCAGGACTTCGCCGTTGTCCGCGATCAGGTTTCCCCCCACGCGCACCGTGGTGTTCTGGCCGTCGCGCTTGAACAGCCAGTTGTTGTTCAGCGACAGCCCCCGCGCCACCAGGCAATTGTGGTTCATCAACTCCTCGGGGGTCTGCGGCACACCGTGCCTGGCGAGATAGGCGGGAGCCGCGGCGAAGACCCGGCGGTTGGGCGCGAGCTTGATGGCGATCAGCCCCGGTTCGATCTGCGTGGCGATACGGATCGCCAGATCGATCCCCTCGTTGAACAGGTCCATCTTGGAGCTGTTCAGCACCAACTCGACCGACAGTTTCGGATAGGTCTCCATGAAGGTCGAAAGATGGGGCGAGATGTGGCGCACCGCGAGCACGGTGGGCACCGTCACCCGCAGATGTCCGGTCGGCTCCTTCCGGATTTCCGACAGTTCGGACTCCGCCCGCTCCAGCTCCTGAAGAACGTTCACGCAACGCTGGTAGAAGATATGGCCGGCTTCGGTGACGTGCAGCCGGCGCGTCGTCCGGTTGATCAGCCGGCTTCCCAGCCTTTGCTCCAGGCCGCTGACGTGCTTGCTGATGGTCGCCGGGGTGAAGCCCATGCGGCGACCTGCCTCGGTGAAGCTTTCGGTTTCGACCACCAGGCTGAAAACGCGCAGCGACGTCACGTCGTCGATCCGGCCCCGTGTCACAATTCCAGGGGAATGGATGCCGGTTTCACGCGCGCTGGACACTGAGATACCCCTCTCGCCTTTTCCGGCTGGGAACAAATGATGTTCTCCCGCCTCTGGTTGTGCCTTCCCACCATACTGGAGCATGATCAGTTCAGCAAACAAATGAAATTGGCGCGCTGTACAGCCGACGCCGAAGCAATGGAGAGTGGCAACGATGCGGCTGATGAGCGGTGTTCATGCCGGACGGCCGGTGTTCGGTGTTGTGGATGGAGAAGAGGTTTTCGATCTCAGCGGTGCGCGCTGGCCGAACCTTCGCGCGGCGCTCAACGACGTGGGAGCGGATGGTCTTGTTTCTTTCGATTGGCGCAACGCCCCACGGCTGCCGATTGCAGACACCGTGCTGCTGCCGCCCATCCCCGACCCCGACAAAATTCTCTGCGTTGGCCTGAATTATCGCGCGCACGCCGAAGAGGCGGGTATGCCGATCCCGGTACATCCCTCGATCTTCGTGCGCTTCGCCGGATCGCTGGTCGGGCACGAACAGCCGGTGTGGCGGCCCCGCGTCTCGCACCAGTTCGATTACGAGGCCGAGTTGGCGGTCATCATCGGTCGCCGCTGCCGCCATGTGCCCGAATCCGACGCGATGGGGGTGATCGCCGGCTATTCCTGTCTGGCCGAACACTCGGTCCGCGATTTCCAGCGCCACGCCACCCAGGCGACGGCGGGCAAGAATTTCCAGAACAGCGGCGGCTTCGGACCCTGGCTGGTCACCGCCGACGAAATTCCCGATCCTTCGAACCTGCCTGTGATCGGACGCCTGAACGGCGAGATCGTTCAGGACGGCAGCACCGCCGACCTGATCTTCAGCATCCCGCGGCTGATCGCCTATGTGACCAGCTTCACCGAATTGCTTCCTGGCGACGTGATTTCCACCGGGACCCCCAGCGGAGTCGGCTTCACCCGCAAGCCCCCGCTCTACCTCCAGCCCGGGGACCGCTTCGATGTGGAAATCCCCGGAATTGGCGTGCTGACCACGCCCGTCGTCAACGAACCCGAACAACAGGAGCTTTCCCTTGCCTGAACCTTTGATCTGGCTGACCGAGCAGGATGTCGTCTCGCTGATCGGCATGGAGGATGCGGTCGCGGCCCTGGAGAGCGGTTTGCGCACGCTGGGTGCCGGTGACGGCTTCAACGTGCCCAAGGCGCTGGCCACCTGGGGCGACGGCAATTCGATGCATTCGCTCGGATCCGGCTTTCCCGAACTCGGGCTCGTCGGGTTCAAGAACTGGGTTCACACACGCCGCGGCGCCACCGCCCTGTTCAACCTGTTCGATGCCCACAACGGCAGCCTGCTGGCGGTGATGGAAGCGGCGGCGCTGGGCCAGCTCCGCACCTCGGCGATGAGCGGTGTGGCGACCAAGTGGCTGGCCGCGCCGGACGCCGATGCCATGGCGCTGATCGGCACCGGCGCGCAGGCGGTCACCCAGATCGCCGCCGTCAACGCGGTGCGCCCGCTGAAGCGCCTGAACGTCTTCAGCCCGACCCCGGAAAAGCGCCGCGCCTTCGCCGAACTGGTGCGCGACAGCGTCGATTTCGAGGTCGTGGAGTGTGCCTCCGCCGCTGAAGCGTCGGACGGAATGCCCATCGTCACGCTGGTCACCCGCGCGGTCGACCCGTTCTTCACCGCCGACATGCTGGCTCCCGGCGCCCATTTGAACGCCGTGGGCGCGATCCTGCCGCACAGCAGCGAATTCACGCAGGATGTGTTCGGGCGCGCGTCGGTCCTGGTGACCGACGACCTGCCCAACCTCCAGCGCGCCTCGCGTGAGTTCGTCGAATATTTCGGCGCCGACGGCGACTGGTCGTCGGTGCAGCGTCTCAGCGACCTGATCGCCCAGGGCTGGACCCGGCCCGAGACCTGCGACGTCACGCTGTTCAAGGCCATGGGCATGGGAATCTCCGATCTGTCGATGGCCATCGTCGCGCTGGAACGCGCGCGCGAACAGGGCACCGGCACCGGCATCCGCCACCCCCAGCGGGCCAAGCCGCGTTGGCAGGCCCGCAGCGTCGCCTGACCGTCGTTCCAAGCAAAGAAAATCAGCAGTCCGGGAGCTAGAAATGCTGAACAGTGACGTCCAGTTCGTCGATGTCTCGAACGCCGCCCCGCGTGAGCAGGATCACTGGCCAGCCGTGGTCATTCCCAAAGCTCGCATCGACGCCGAGATCGAGCGGTTGTGCGACATGCCCCGTCCCGACGGCGGGCAGCGTTCGTCGATGGTCGTTCATCCCAAGGCAACGGCCCCGGGCCTGGGCCTGGCCCCGGGGATCGACGTCACCATCAACGTGCTTCTGCCCGGTGAGGAGTCCGTTCCCCAACGGCGCAACTCCTCGCTGATCGACATGTGCATCGGCGGCACCGGCAGCGTCAGCGTCGGCAAGACCCGGATGAACGTCGAAACGTTCGACGTCTGGAACACCCCGTCGATGGAGACCTTCCAAATCCGCAACGACGGAAAGGAGCCGCTGGTCCGCTTTTCCTACAGCAACGCTCCGCTGCTCGAGAAGCTGGAGGTCCATTACGTCGAGATGAATCCCGCCGAACTGACCGGGGGCGAAGCCGCCATCATCGCGGAGGAGCAGGAAAAGGCCCGCCGCGCCCGCGACTTCGCCCAGCGCGTGGAGTTGACCGGGGACGGGGCCGCGCTGCTCGGCTACGAGTATCTGATCGACATCGACGTGATCGAGAGCAAGGCCCTGCTGTGGAGCTGGAACCAGGTGTCCGAGCATCTCGGCAAGGTCCACGGCATCGGCAAGGGCTACACCGGACGCCGTCTCTACGTGCTGTACAACCCGGCGACGGAGCGCCGCATCGGCACCTCGCACGCCTTCTTCGCGACCATCGCCTCGGTCCCGCCGGGGATGGTGGACATCCCGCACCGCCACACCTCGGCCGCGATCAACTACTACTTCCAGGGCAACGGCCGCAGCACCGTCATGGGCGAGAAGTTCGAATGGGAGGCCGGGGATCTGATGCTGTCGGCTCCCGGCTGGGCGGTTCACAATCACGCGTCGCGCGATCAGGGCTTCCACGCGCTGACCATCCAGGATCACCCGCTCCACATCGCGCTGGATTCCCTGCTGTGGCAGGAAACCCTGAAGCAGCCGATCCGCAAGCTTGGCAGCGAGTCCGGCTTCCAGACCAATCTTTCCGCCGTCACCAACGCGGGTTGATCGCCATGGACACCATCGAACGCCCCGGCGAACGCTCCGGCACGGGCACACCCGCTGACCGCAAGCTGATGCAGGATCTCCGCGACCTTTACGACGAATACGCCGACTGCCTGGATGCCGACGATCTGGAACGCTGGCCCAGCTTCTTCACCGACGCCTGCACCTACCAGGTCATTTCCCGCGAGAATTACAGCGAGCGGCTGCCCCACGCCACGATGTACTGCGACGGCATCGGCATGGTGCGCGACCGGGTGTTGGCCTTGCGCGAAACGCAGGTGTTCGAGCCGCGCATGCTCCGCCACTTCGTCAGCGGCCTGCGCGCGGTCGTGGACGACGACGGCCTGATCCACGCCCGCGCCAATTTCCTGATCACCGAGGCGCTGTCCGACAAGGAGCCGCACATCTCGCTGGTCGGGCAATACCTCGATATCCTGGAGCGTCGCGGGGATCGGCTGCTGTTCCGGCAGCGTCTGTGCGTCTTCGACAATTACCGCATCCGCACGTCGCTGATCGTGCCGGTTTGACATCGTGCCGGTTTGACAGGGAGAACCGCAATGGACACGCACGCGATCGCCGCCTCCCGGCCGGAAGGCCGGCAATGGCCCGAAGAAGGCCACACGCGGATTCCCTACTGGGTCTACACGGACCCGGACATCCACCGCAAGGAGATGGACGTCATCTTCGGCGGCGCGACCTGGAACTATGTGGCGCTCGATTGCGAGGTGCCGGAAAGCGGAACCTTCAAGCGGAGCTGGATCGGCGACAAGCCGGTTCTGGTCGTCCGCGACGAGGACGGCGGGATCAGCGTCGTTGAAAACCGCTGCGCCCACAAGGGTGCCCAGATCGCCTGGAGCAACAAGGGCAAGGTCAAGGATCTGACCTGCCCCTATCACCAGTGGTGCTACAATCTGAAGGGCGATCTGGTCGGCATTCCGCTCCAGCGCGGCGCGCTCGGCAAGGGCGGCATGCCCAAGGATTTCGACAAGAAGAAGCACGGTCTGCGCAAGCTGCGCGTCGCCATGCGCGGCGGAGCGATCTTCGCCAGCTTCGACCCCGACGTGGTGGATTTCGAGGAATATTGCGGACCGGAAGTCCTGGCCTGTGTGGACCGGATGTTCATGAACCGCAAGCTGACGCTGCTGGGGTACAGCCGGCAGCTCATCCCCAGCAACTGGAAGATGTATTTCGAGAACCTCAAGGATCCCTACCACGCCACGCTGCTGCACGCCTTCTTCATCACCTTCGGCCTGTGGCGCGCGGATTCCCAATCGGAATCCAACCCGAGCCCCGACGGCAAGCACGGCATCATGATGTCGCGCAACGAAGGCAAGAAGGTCACCGAGGCCACCGCCGAACTGACCCGCTTCAAGGGCAGGTTCGAACTGAACGACAAGGACACGGTGACGCCGCGCCGCGAATTCGCCGATGGCCGGGTGATCGGCGTGACCCTGTTCCCCGGCGTCGTCCTGCACCAGCAGGCCAACACGCTCGCCATGCGCCACATCATCCCGCGCAGCCCCGGCGAGGTCGAGATCTCCTGGACCTTCTACGGCTATGAGGACGACGACGCGGAACTGACCCGGCTGCGGCTGCGTCACGCCAACCTGATGGGACCGGCGGGCTTCGTGTCGATCGACGACAGCGAGGTTCTGTCCCAATGCCAAACCGGCATCCGCGGCTATGACGGGGCCGAAGCGGTCATCGAGATGGGGGGACGCGACACCGAACCGGCGGACCACATGGTCACCGAGGTGCTGATCCGCGCCTTCTACAAATACTACCGCCAGGTGATGGGGCTATGAGCGGAACGATGGAATGGACCCGTGTCGCCTCCCCGGCGGATGTTCCGCCGGGAAGCGTGATCCAGGTGATGGTCAACGGCGAGCCGATCGCCCTGTACAATCTGGATGGGTCCCTGCACGCCACCGCCGACGTCTGCACCCACGCCTTCGCCTATCTGTCGGAAGGCTATCTGGACGGCGACACCATCGAATGTCCGCTGCATCAGGGGGTGTTCCACATCCCCACCGGGCGGGCGATGGGTCCGCCCCTGACCTGCAATCTGGCGGTCTTCGCCGTCCGCACCGAAGGCGACGACATCCTGATCGGCGGAAGGATCGGGTCATGACGGACATCCTTCCCAAGCTCGACCGGCTCGACGCCTTCGACCCGGCCCTGGCCGATCTGTTGCGGCCGACGGTGGAGCGTCTCGGTTATCTGGGGGAATTCTTCCAGCAGGTCGGGATCCTGCCCCAGGCCATGCAGCGGTTCATGGATTACACGAAGGCGGTCAAGGAGCCGCTGCC
>JAEZHQ010000461.1 GCA_023416455.1 Pseudomonadota bacterium
CGCTTCTCGCCCTCGGCGAACTCGATCTCGCTCAAGCCCGTCTCACGCAGGAGATCCGCCAGCTTGCGGACCAGATCGCCGTCGATGTCGAAGCTCGCCATGGTGTTCGTGATTCCCGTGTTCCTCAGCGTTCCAGGATGTTCGCCACGGCGTCCAGCGCCAGCAGATAGCCTTGCGGGCCGAAGCCGCAGATCATCCCCCTGGCCACCGCCGAAATGTGCGAGTGGTGGCGGACCGCCTCACGCTTGTAGATGTTGGAGAGGTGCACCTCGACGATCGGCAGCTCGGACAGGATCAGCGCGTCCATGATGGCGACGGAGGTGTGGCTGTAGGCGCCGGCGTTGATGACGATGGCGTCATGCTCCGTACGGGCCTGCTGGATCCAGGAGACAAGCTCACCCTCATGGTTCGACTGCCGGAAATCGACGGACAGGCTGAGCTGCTCGGCGCGCTCGTGGCAGGCGGCCTCCAGTTCGTCGAGCGTCATCGAGCCGTAGATGTGCGGCTCACGCACGCCCAGCATGTTGAGGTTGGGCCCGTTGAGGACCAGGACCGAAGCGTCGATCGCCACGGGGGTACGCCCTTTTCCAGATCAAGACCGCGCGTTTATATCACTTTGCGGCGCACAGGCAATGCCGCATGGACGCGCGGACCGGGCAATCTCACAAGGCCGTCGGCGGGATTTGCCGAACCCGGATGACGCCGCCGGCCACGGCACGCTCAACGATGTGGACCGTCTCCGTCGGAAGCGGCGGGAGACCCAGCCGCGCACCGGCGCTGCGCCACATGGTTCCTGTACCGCTCCAGGACCGCATCGTCACGGAAATCGCCGTCAACGGCATCGGAAACGCGGACGTCGGCCCCATCGAGGCCACCGATGGCCGCCATGCTCTCAATCCAGCGCGCCCGCGGGACCTTTGGGCCAATGAACCGAGACAGGTACTCGTTGAGCGCCTGGTCCTTCGGGCTGGCAATCTCGCGGCTCAAAGCGTTCAGGTAATCCGACTTCGTGGTCTCGGCCCAGTTGACCGGGAATCCCGCTCGGTAGCACAGCTCGGAATGGACGATCAGCATGGTCCGGCCATTCCCGTCGAGAAACGGATGGCCGTAGGCGAACAGGCCCATCACCTCGCCAAGGGCTCTTCTCATCGCACCGTGTTGCGCGATCCGCAATCCTTCGGAAACAGCGCGAATGGCGTCGATGGGATGACAGAACAGAACGGACGCCTTGCTCACCGCGATGGTCGGCGCTGTCTTCAGCTGGTCTTGCCCCGCCCAGGGATAGAAGTCGGAAAACAGGATCCGATGAACGCTCAGGAAGTCGTCATACACGATCGTCTTGCGCTTTGACAGGAAAGCGATCGCGTCGGTCAGGTTGGCACGAAAGACCTCATGTTCGATGCGCTTGACAAGATTTTCGTCTTTGAGACTCTGTATGTTCCGCAGATATCCAGCAGACTCAAAGTCTCCGAAAGGATCGAACACGGAACTTGTCTTTCCTGGAAAGATGGCAAGAGAGCAGCTTCACCATCTCTGCCCCGGTTATGGCTCCGGCACGCTTCAGGGCAACCAGCAGGTCATTGGTGTTGTCCCGGACGATCTTGTCGCCTGCGAGACGGGTTACGTCCTCCGCCCATGCGTCGGCGTAGGTCCGTTTGTAGGATACGCCATGCTTCCTGGCGATTTCCATGGCGATCGCCCTGACGCTTCGCTGCCCTTTCCTGAGCGTTCCGATTTTCGTCGCGTGGACCGCAAACTTCATTGCGACACCCTGCCCGCTCCGCTTGCCTTTGTGCGATTGTGGCGTAACGGAACACAAAGTCAACGCCTTGGCCAATTGCCCGGGGCAATCTCACAGGGCTGTCGGCGGGGCTTGCCAAACCGGCCGGGCCGCCGGACAAAGGTCGGGCGGGACAATCCGACGGGGGTGGAAAGGGCCATGGACCTTCTGGTCGGCAAGGGGGAGCGCGAGGCGCGGCTGATCGTCCGCTACGCCAACCGCCACGGACTGATCGCCGGGGCGACGGGCACCGGCAAGACGCTGACCCTCCAGGTGATGGCGGAGGGCTTCTCGGCGCTCGGCGTGCCGGTGTTCCTGGCCGACGCCAAGGGCGACCTCGCCGGCATCGCCCGCCCGGGCGAACCGCGGGCGCCCTTCGTCGAGCGGCTGAAGCGGATGGGGCTTCCGGCCGACGGCTGGGCCGGCAGCCCGGCCCTGTTCTGGGACCTGTTCGGGCGCCAGGGCCACCCGGTGCGCGTCACCGCGTCGGACATCGGCCCGCTGCTTCTGGCCCGCCTTCTCGGCCTCAACCCGGTGCAGACGGGGGTGCTGACCCTCGCCTTCCGGCTGGCCGACGACGAGGGGCTGCTGCTGCTCGACCTGAAGGATCTGCGCGCGATGCTGGCCCATGTGGCCGAACGGGCCGGGGAGCTGACCGCCACCTACGGCACGGTCAGCGCGGCCTCCGTCGGCGCCATCCAGCGCGCCCTGCTGGCGCTGGAGCATGAGGGCGGCGACGCCCTGCTGGGCGAGCCGGCGCTGGATCCGGCCGACCTCATGCGCACCGACCGCGACGGCCGCGGCCTGGTCAGCGTGCTGGCGGCCGACGCGCTGCTGGACCGGCCGCGGCTCTACGGCACCTTCCTGGTGTGGCTGCTCTCGGAGCTGTACGAGACCCTTCCCGAGGCCGGCGACCTCGACCGGCCGAAGCTGGTGCTGTTCTTCGACGAGGCGCACCTGCTGTTCGACGGCGCCCCGGAGGCCCTGACCGACCGCGTCGAGCGGGTGGTCCGCCTGATCCGCTCCAAGGGGGTCGGCGTCTATTTCGTGACCCAGAATCCGCTGGACATCCCGCCGGCCGTGCTGGGCCAGCTCGGCAACCGGGTGCAGCACGCGCTGCGCGCCTTCACCCCCCGCGACCAGCGCGCCGTGCGCGCGGCGGCGGAGACCTTCCGGCCGAACCCGCGGCTGGACACGGCGCAGGCGATCATGGAGCTGGGGGTCGGCGAGGCGCTGGTCTCCTTCCTCGACGAGACCGGCGCGCCCGGCGTCGTCGAACGCGCGCTGATCCGCCCGCCGCGCTCCCGGGTCGGCCCGCTGGCGGCGGAGGAGCGGGCGGCGCTGCTGCGGGCCAGCCCGCTTGCCGGGGTCTACGAC
>JAEZHQ010000501.1 GCA_023416455.1 Pseudomonadota bacterium
CTCGTATTCCGGGCGCACCGGCGGGACGCGCCGGGCGGGCGGAAGGCCGGGGGCGTCGCCCCCGTCCACCGGGCCGGCACCGCCGCTCACGGCCGCACCCCGCCCTGGGGCTCCACATGGTCGGCGAACAGCATCGACTGGATGCGCTGGGCGGTCGCCTGGAAGGCCGGGCTGCCGATGGCCCCGTGGTCGTAGCCGTGGCCGTTCAGCTCCGCCTTCACCTGGCCCGGGTGCGGCGACAGCACCAGGATGCGCGAGCCGACCACCATGGCCTCCTCGATGGAATGGGTGACGAACAGCAGCGTGAAGCGCACGTCGTCCCACAGCTGGAGCAGCTCCTCCTGCATCTTGCGGCGGGTCAGCGCGTCGAGCGCGGCGAAGGGCTCGTCCATCAGCAGGATGTCCGGCTCCATCGCCATGGCGCGGGCAATGGCGACGCGCTGCTTCATGCCGCCCGACAGCATGTGCGGGTAGGCGTCGGCGAAGCGGGTCAGGTTGACCTTGGCGATGCAGTCGAGCGCCTTTTCCTCCGCCTCGCGCCGGCCGGCCTTGCCGCTGGCCAGCAGGGGGAACATGACGTTCTGGCGGACCGTCTTCCAGGGCGGCAGCTGGTCGAACTCCTGGAACACCATCATGCGGTCCGGCCCGGGACCGGCGACCGTGCGCCCGTTCAGGCGGATGGCGCCCTCCACCGGGGCCAGGAACCCGCCCACCGCCTTCAGCAGCGTGGACTTGCCGCAGCCCGACGGCCCCAGCAGGACGAAGCGTTCGGCGCGGAACACCTGGAAGTCGACGCGGTAGGTGGCGGTGACGAGGTGGCGGCGGGTCTTGTACTGGAGGGTGACGCCGGCGACCTCCAGCAGCGGACGCTCGGAGCGGGGGCCGGCGTCGGCCGGGCCGAGGCCGGCGTCGGCAAGGGGGGTGAGCGCGTTCATCGCCTCAGCTCCCGGTCTCGCCGTGCAGCTCCTCGAAGAAGACGTCCTTCCAGGAGGCGGGCTTGGTCTTGATGGCGCCGACCTTGTGCATGAAGGTGGCGTAGGCGCCGATGTTGCTGGGGGTGACGGTGAACTGGATGTCCGGGTCGTTCAGGATGGACAGCAGGAATGGCTTGTCGAGGTCGCCCTTGTTGAGCGCCAGGTAGGCGTCGGCCGCGGCGGGGCGGTCGGCGTTGATGACGGCCACCGCCTCCCTCAGGGCGCCGAGGAAGGCCGCGTAGGTCCTGGGGCTGCCGGTGCGGAAGGACTCCTTCGCCCACACCAGGTTGAAGGTGTGCGGCCCGCCCAGCACGTCGTAGGAGCTGAAGACCTTGCGGATCTTCGGGTCGCGCAGCTGCTGGTACTGGAAGGGCGGGGCGGACAGGTGCCCGGTGATCTCCGCGGCGCCGGACAGCAGGGCGGCGCTGGCGTCGGGATGGGGCAGGGAGACGGTCAGACGGTCGAGCGCGTCGAACCGCCCCTCCCCGAAAGCCTTTTCGGCGGCGATCTGGAGGGTGCGCGCCTGCACCGACACCTTGACCGCCGGCAGGGCGATCCGGTCCTTGTCGGTCAGATCCGCCAGCGTCCGCACCGCGGGGTTGGCGGTGGTGAGGAACAGCGGCATGTTGTTCAGCGCGCCGACCGCCCGGACGTTGGCACCGCCCCGGCTGCGGTCCCAGATGGTCAGCAGCGGCCCGACCCCGCCCGACGCCAGGTCGATGCTGTCCGACAGCAGCGCGTCGTTCATGGCGGCACCGCCGGAGAGCTGCGCCCACTCCACCGCGATGTCCAGACCCAGAGCCTTGCCGTGCTTCTCGATGAGCTGGTGGTGGCGGATGACGTGCAGCGGCAGGTAGCCGACGCCGAACTGCTCGGCGATGCGGATCCGCCCCTCCGCCGCCGCCGCCGGACCGGCCAGCGCCGCGGCCAGCGCGGCCGTGCCCATCACCGATGCCATGACCGCGGCCAGCCGGCGGCGGAGCCGTGTTGCAAGGAGTTTCATGGGGCAGGGTCTCCCGGTCTGGAGCGGGCGGCCGAAGCCACCGCCATTTTAACGAATGGATGCGCGTGTATTTTTCAAAAGCCTACAAATCTATCGTTAGATGGAGTATTGCAGTCAACACCATTTTATATGTGTTAAATATGCGCGCCGGCCGCCCGGAACGCCGGCCGGCCTCCGGCGTTGTCGGAGGACGACGACGCGGAAGCGGCAGCAGGGAGGCGGCGATGGCCGGGAACGCGACCGGGGGGACGGTGAGGAACGACACCGCCCGAAGCCGCTACGAGCTGGACGCCGGGGAGGCCGTCGCCTTCGCCGCCTACGAGCGGCGGGAGGGGCGGTTGGTCTTCACCCACACCGAGGTGCCGGAGGCCCTGTCCGGCCGGGGCATCGGCTCGGCGCTGGCCCGCGGCGCCCTGGACGACGCGCGGGCCTCCGGCCTGCGGGTGGTGCCGCTCTGCCCCTTCATCGCGGCCTTCATCGAGCGGCATCCCGATTACCGGGATCTGGTGGCCGATCCGGCTGGGGAGGAATGATACGGACGGCGCCGCGGCCCCGCGCCGAGACGAGGCTTGTCCAGGTGTGCGCTGTTGCCCGATGCGCCGGCGGTGCCCGGTTGCGGGAACCACGCGGGCGTGCATGGCAGAACACGGCAGCCTCCCGGAAGTTGCTTTCATCCGCCACAGGGCAGTGTCATGATGCCGCTGTTGATCGAAGGCCGCTCACCGGGACCCCAGCCCTCCAGGGCGGAGAGGATGCCGGCGGCCACAGGCGCAGCCGGAGGCGGAAACCGTGCCGACCCCCTTCGCACCGAAGCTGTTGTCCTCGATCAACGGCGCCATCGGGGACATGCTGTTCTGCGTGCCGGACTGGGTGTTCCAGGCGCACCGCTATTCGGGACCGGACCGGGTCTCCATCGAAGGCTATGCCGACATCCTGCGCGGCATGATGGGCGCGGCGACGGAGCGGATGCGCTTCACGCTGCTCACGCACCGGTCGGCCGGGAGGTCCCTGGAGCGGTGGCTTTCGGAGAACCAGCTGGCCGGCAAGGCGCGCGTCCTGCTGGCGCCCGACGACATCCGGTTCACCCTATGGGCCGCCGACTGCTGTCTGGTCTGCACGGATGAGAGCGGCGCGAACACCCGTTGCCTGCAACCCCGGCTGTTCCCGCGCATGGATGACGGCAGGGTCGCCGAACTGCTGGCGGCAAGCGGGCTTGCGGCGCTCGGCCGGTCACCGCTGTTCTTCCAGGGCGGCAATGTCCTGGTCGGCGACGACTTCTGGTTCATCGGCGCAGACGACGTGCGCCGGTCGCTGGAACTGGAGTTTTTCGAAAGGCGGCCCGGGGAATCGGAGGCGGCGGCCATCGACCGGGCGCTGAGGTCCTGCCTCGACGCCGGCCGGACGGCGCATCCGATCGCGGCGCGGGTTCCCGTTTTCGAGGAGGCCCGCAGGGCCGTGGTCATCGACGGCGAGCCCTGGGAGGAAATCCTGTATTACGGCAGCCATCCGGGCACCGTGCAGCCGGCCTTCCACATCGACCTCTTCATCAGCCTGATGGGCCGGATGGACGACGGCCGGTTCAAGGTGCTGGTGGGCGATCCGGGCATGGCTGCGGACCTGACCGGTCTGCGGGGCGGGGCGGATCCGATGCAGGCGGCCTTCGACGACATCGCGGCGCAGCTCGGCGATCTCGGCTTCGCGGTCGAGCGCAACCCGCTGCCGCTCGTTTATTACGACGATCCGCGGGAACGGCTGCGCCGGTGGTACTTCGCAAGCTCCAACAACGTGATCGTCCAGGACGCTCCGCCCATCGTGTGGATGCCGAGCTACGGCCATCATCCCTGGCCGGAGCTTGCGCACACGGATGCCGTCAACCGGGCGATCTGGCGACGGCACGGCTACGACGTCCGCATGCTGCCGAACTTCCATTCCCTGGCGGCGCGCCACGGCGGTCCCCATTGCCTGTCGAAATGCCTGGCCCGCCACGCTTCCGCTGTTTTCCCGGATAAATATCGCCAATGAGAGGCATTGTCTCGCCTTGCGTTTTGTGCGTAGGATCGATGCAACCAAAAAGGAAATTGTCGCAAGATGAACGTTGACGAGCAGAATCGCCGTCTCGCAGCCCTGCGCGCCGAGATGGCCGCACGCGATCTGGCGGCCTACCTCGTGCCGCGGTCCGACGAATTCCAGAACGAGTATGTCGATCCCTCGTCGGAACGTCTGTGCTGGATCAGCGGCTTTACCGGCACGGCCGGCTGGGCGATCGTGGGGCACGACAGCGCGGCGATCTTCCTCGACGGGCGCTACCTGCTTCAGGGCCGGAAGCAGGCCCTCGCCGCGTTCTGGGAGCACCGCCACATCGTCGGACAGCCCCCGGCGGACTGGGTCAAGTCCCATCTGAAGGCGGGCGACCGGATCGGGTTCGATCCCAGGCTGCACACCACGGCGCAGGTTGCCGCCCACCGGGCGGCGCTGGATCCGCTCGGAGTGGAGCTGGTCGCCGTCGAACCGAATCTCGTCGACGCGGTGTGGCACGACCGTCCGGCTCCGCCGATGGGACCGGTCTCGATCTATCCCATCCAGCTTGCCGGTGAAACCTCGCAGAGCAAGCGGCAGCGGGTTGCCGCGGACCTGAGCGAGGCCGGGCTGGACGCGCTGGTCATCTCGGCGGCGGACAATCTGGCGTGGCTGTTCAACATCCGCGGATCCGACCTGGACATGACGCCCTTCGCCCTGGGCTACGGCATCCTGTCGCGGGACGGTTCGGCAACGATGTTCATGGCGGCGCCGAAGCTGAGCGACGCGGTGCGCGCCGAACTGGTCGGGGAGGGCGGCATCGCCATCGCCGGTCCGGAGGAATTCGGTGCGGCACTGGGCAAGCTGGCCAACCGCAAGGTGCGCCTGGACCGCGCCACGGGCAGCGTGTTCATTGCCGACCGTCTCGAACAGGCGGGCGCCACCGTCGATGTCGGCCCCGATCCCACCACCGCCATCAAGGCCTGCAAGTCCGCCGTCGAGCTGGACGGCATGCGCAGGGCGCATCGGCAGGACGGTGTGGCGCTGCTGCGGTTCCTCCACTGGTTCGCCAGGACCGCGCCCGGCCAGGAGACGGAATGGACGGCGGCCCAGCAATTGCTGGCGTTCCGCCAGGCCGGCGAGCATTACCGGAGCCCGAGCTTCGGCACCATCTCGGCCGCGGGCGGCAACGCCGCCCACCCGCACTACCGGCTGGAAGAGGCGACGGCGCGTCCGCTGGGACCCGACGAAATTTATCTGGTGGACAGCGGCGCGCAGTATCTCGGCGGCACCACCGACGTGACGCGCGTGCTGGTGACCGGCACCCCCACAGCCGAGATGCGCCGGCGCTACACCCAGGTGCTGAAGGGCCACATCGCCGTGAGCCGGGCGCAATTCCCGGCCGGCACGGCCGGCGGGCAGCTTGACCCCTTCGCGCGCCAGTTCCTGTGGGAGACCGGCGTCGATTTCGACCACGGCACCGGCCACGGCGTGGGCTGCTACCTGTCGGTCCACGAGGGGCCGCAGAGCATTTCCAAGCGCGCGATGGAGGTCAGCCTCAAGCCCGGCATGGTGGTCTCGGTGGAGCCCGGATACTACAAGCCCGACGCCTTCGGCATCCGGATCGAAAATCTGGTGGCCGTGCGGGAACTCGACCCGCAGCCGGAGGGCGCGGAGTTGCTCACCCTCGGGTTCGAGACGCTGACGCTGGCGCCTTATGAGCGCCGCCTGATCGAACGGAACCTGCTCACCGACAGCGAGCGCGCCTGGATCGACGCCTACCACCGCATCGTCCGCGACGCGCTGGCCCCGCATCTCGACGCGGCCGACGCCGCCTTCCTCGATGAGGCGACCGCGCCCCTGTGAGGTCCGGCGGCTTTGGCGGTCGCGCGGGAGCGGACCGCCGAAGGCCGGCATCGCTTGGATGCGTTTATCCGCGCGCAGGACAACGGCCTGGAGCGGCGCGCGTTTCCGGTCAAACGCACGGCGCGTTCGCCGCCGACCAGACCGCGCGGCCGTCGAAGGGCAGGGGATCGACGGCGATCATGCGCAGTTCGCTGGTGTAGGCGCGGCCTTGCCCGTCGCGCAGCCAGAGCCCGTCGGGACCCGGATACATCTCGCTGATGGACAGGCTTTCCGACTGGCGGGCCATGGACTGGAACAGGTCCACGGAGATGTCGGACGCGAAATCGACGTAGATCGGTTTGATCTCGCTCGGCGAACGGACGAACACGCGCTCCGGCAGGCCCAGATCGGTGCGCCAGGCGCGGATCCGGTCGCGCCAGGCCGGACCGTAGGATTTGCTGGTCAGCGCCGGGCTGGCGACGCGCCGGAAGGCCCGCTGCACCAGCATTGGGCCGACGTACCGGCGCGGACCGGCGTCGCCGCCCTGCGACAGCGAGAAGGCGACGGCGGCGCGCAGAAGGATGCGCCGCTCGAAGACGGCGAGCAGATCGAATTCCAGCCCGCGCTCCTTGTGCACCGCGAACAGCCGGCCGTCGCGGGACACCACGTCGAGGTCGGCCGCGCGCAGGACCATCCGGCCCGGCCGGTCGGAGACGTAGCCGCCCCCGAGGTCGAGGTGCCAGTGCTCGGCGGCCAGGCGCGCGTCCTGGGTGGATCGGGCGAAATCCTCCACCGGGATCGGGGTGATCCTCGGCTCCGGAAAATCCAGGCGCCATTCCCGTTCGAGATCCGGGCGGACCGGGCACAGCGACAGCACGGACAAGGTGGTGAAGGGCGTCACGGCCGGGTGGCATTCGGCAAGCACCGGCACGCCCCGGCCGGCCAGCAAAGCCTCGGGATCCGGTGCCGCCCACATCACGTCCGGCGCGTGGTGCCGCGCCCCGGGCCAGCCGGGGCAGGGGGCCTGGAAATGGCGGGACACGAAGGCTTCGGCCTGCTCGACACTCAGATGCTGCGCGCCGGCCCGCCATTCCGCCGGCGCGAAGGCGTCGTTCCACAGCCCGCGAAGGCGCTCGGCGGCACCGGCCACGCAGACCGGCGTTTCCTGGGCGAACAGCGGCTCGGTCAGGCGCCAGAAGACGTGGAGCGGAACGCGCTTGCGCTCCTGCGCGGCGAAGATCGCGCGAAGGTCGGCGGCAAGCGCGACGGCGATCCGGAACGTGAACCACCGGGCCATCCGGGCGATGAGGCCGAGGACCGGCCCGATGCGCTCCACCGCCGCCGGCCCGAGTTCGAGGGTGACGTCCCGGCGGCATTCCTCATAGACCAGCCCGCGCCCTGCGTAGGTCCGGCCCGGATTGCGGTAGGCCGGCCGGTTGGTGAGGCTCACGAACTCCGCCTCCAGCCGGGCGAGGCTTGCGTCGAGAGCGGCGGGACACCCGGCCGCGCGCGCCACATCGGCGCGAGCCGCATCGGCGCGCGCCAGCGCCGGCGCGCCACCGAGCGCGCGCCAGGGTGCGGCCGGATCGTGGCCGATGCAGACGGAAAATTCCCAGCGCACCAGCCCGTCCGCCCACAGCGACCGAAGCCGATCGAACCAGGGAACGGACGGATCCGCCCGTTCCAGTTCCGCCAGAATGGCGTGAGCGGGGCGCCCGTCGGCCCGCTTCAACAATCGGACCTCGTCCGCGGACAGGGGCACGCGCCGTGTGGGTCCCTTGACCGCGTTCGCCTTCAGCCGGAGATGGCCGGGCAGGGTGACGGGAGCGCGCAAGCGGTCGTCGGACGCGCAGGCATCGGCGATCGCCCGGACCGCCCAAGGCTCGAAGAAGGTGGCGCGGTCGGCGATCAGGGACGGACCGGCCGAAAACCGGGCGTTTCCATCGATCCGCACCCAGCCGACCGGGCCGAAAAAGCCGATGGTGTCGTTCTTCGCGCCGTAGCGTTGCAGATACTTGGCGGTCAGGCGCTGGCTCTTGCGCAGTTTGACCGAATCCGCACGGGGATCGCGGGTCAGCACGCCGTCGATCCCCCGCGCCAGGGCCGGGCGGTTCTGCCAGAGCACGGCCTCCCGGAACAGGCTGTCCGAGGCGGCCCGGCGCAGCGCTTCGGCCTGATCCGCGGCGCGGAACGTCGTCTCCACCAAGGAGAAGGGGAGGCCGGCGCCGCGAAGCAACGCCTGCGGCCACAGCGTCCAGCCGCCGCCGAGGGAGGGACGGTGCGGGGGAGGGTGGCGCGTCATACCGCGAAGGCCGTCGTGTAGCCGTATCCCTCGGGGAAGTCGGTCATGACCTGCCCTTCGGCCTCGGGGGCGTGGCGCACGCCGGCACCGCCGAAGGCGCCGTCGTAGACCAGCACGGACAGCTCGATCCGGCTGGGAACCCATTCCAGATGCCGGCCGTCCACGAGCACCGGCACGTCCGCGCGCGGCAGCGAGACGTAGCGCTGGGCGACATAAGCCTTGCCCTGGCGCGCCCGCGCGACCACGTCGGCCCAGGTTTGGGCGTCGCGTGCGACGCCCGGATGGGTGTCCTTCCCGTCGAAGGACCGCTTGATGAGCCAGCCCTCGCGGTCGTCCAGGTAGCGTTCGGGCGGGTTGGCGGAGGGATACTCGGTTTCCCCCACCTCGAACCGGAAACCGTCGGCCATACGGTCGGCGGTGCCGAAACGGTTCAGCAGCGGCAGCGCGCCCTTGTCCATCAGCAGGCCCGCCAGCGGCTTCACGACCCAGACATCGCCGATGCGCGCCCGGGCCAGATGCGCCAGCGGCCCACCGGGGCGCAGCGTTTCCGGCCGGTCCATGAAGGTCGTTCCGACGGTCATCAGCATGACCAGATCGATCCGCTTGCCGTCGGACTCGAAGCGCGGGTTGCCCGCGCGGTCGAGCGCGATGCCCTCCTCGGTGACGAGCCGCGCCCTCAGGCCCGCGCGGCGGAATTCCGCCTTGGCGAACATGACCTGATCCATGACACGTTTCGGGAACGACGTCATCGTGGCCCATTCCTCGGAATGGGACAGCAGGGCGATGCGCGGCCGCTTCACGGGGCGGGCGAACTGGCGTGCGATCTGCACGTACCGCGGGAAAGGCCGATGGTGCATCCGGTCGACATCCCAGCCCAGCCGACGGATGACCGGGTGGCCGCGCCAATAGTCGGCGATGGCCTCCGTGTAGGCGCAGCTGACGATGATGCCGTTGCCGAAATTGATTTCCGACAGCACGTACCGGTCTTCGAACAGGAAGCCGTCGGGGCGGAAATGCGAGGTGAAGGCCGGGCTGCGCGCGCCGTCGGCGATGTCGACGACGTCCGCGAAATCGGGATGGAACGGCAGGTCGCGCGCCAAGGCGCCGGGGGTGCCGGCCTGGTCGATCAGATGGGTCCGCAGGCGCGTCATCGCCCCGTGGAACGCCGCCGCGATGAAATGCAGGCGCGACGCCGGGATCAGGAGAGGCCGCAAGGCCCAGCCGGATCCCCGCATCGTGGTCACGCCCTTGTCCGCCCAGCGTTCATGGAAGGCGTGGGTGTAGTCCCTCAGCTCGCCGACATGCGCCTTCAGGAGCGCGTCGAGAGCCTCGACGCGCTCCCGGTCCTGCGGAACCTGCAGCGACGGCTTACTCAATCGGGCGGCCCGCCCGCAGCTTGGCCTTGGCCTCATCCGCCGTGACGGCCTTTTCGAACACGCCGACAAAGTTCGGGAAACGGCTCTCCGACGCCAGGGTGGGGAAGCTCGTCTCGTCCAGGACCAGCGGGATCATCGCGCGGGTCCTGGCCTCCACATAGTTGGCCACGCTCGCCCAGCCGACGATCGGCTTGAAGGTGATCTCGCCGCTGCCGGGGCTGCGGAAACCGGCCTTCAGGCCCAGATCGTCCAAAGAGATGGCGCCCAGCTTGGGATTCTTCTTCTTCATGGTCTGGCTTCTCTTCTTGTCTTTCAGGTTGGGACAGGGTGATTCAGCGGCCGAAAAGGGCATCCATCTGCTTGTTCCCGACCGAGACCATCTCGTCCTCGTTGGTCAGCTTGAAGAACGCGATGGAGTAGCGTGGCCGGGAGGTGAGCACGACGCCGTGCGGCGTCGCGGGGTATCGGTTGCCGCTCCAGTGCGTCAGAAGATCGCCGACGTTGACGATGACCTCCCGGTTGGTGGGCAACGCGGGCTCGACCCATTCCCCGTCGAGGGTCCGGATGCGAACGCCGGGACCCGTATGGGTCAGCAGCGTGATGAGGCTGCCGTCCGTGTGGTTCCCCATGCCCTGGTCGTTGGCGAAGGACGGATCGCGGGCGGGGTACAGGTGGCAGCGCATCGAATCGTTGGACTGGTCGGTGCGCGTCACAAAGAAGTCCGGCGGCAGGTCCAGCGGGATGGTGAAAAGCCCGGTCAGCAACGACGACAGCCCGTCGGCGGCCCTGTAATAGCGCTTCAGCGCCGCGCGCAACGAAAGCCCGCCGGCATCCCCGTTGAAGGGCAGGGGGGCGTCGTCGTCCAGAACCAGGCGGCCGGTGCTGTATTTCTCGACATAGTCGGCCGGGCGGTCCGGCTCGCCCATGTAGGCGTAGGCGTTCTCCTCCAGCAGGCCGCTGTAGCCGTAGGGCGTGTATTCGTCGGCCGACATGGTGAAGCCGGTCGCCAGCCGGCAGAAATCCTTTTCCGCCTGCGGGCGGGCGAAGAAGCGCGCCAGCTCGCCATAGACGTCGTTGAAGACGGCGTCGTCGATGCCGTGTCCGCTCACGGCGAAGGCTCCCGTCTCCCGGCAGGCGCGGTCGAGCGCACGGGCGACCGCGGCGCGGTCCGCGGCGCTGCCCAGGCGCGCCGGCTCAAGGTCGATCATCGGGGGAATGCCGCTCATGCCCTTATGCTCCTCCGGGCCGCGCGTCCGCCGCGCGTGTTCTCGATGATGAAGGCGCCCACCCGGTCGATCGCGTCCCGACCTTCCTTCAGCCGCGGGTGGTAGAGGTGCCAGACATGGATCATGCCCGGCCATTCCTCGAACGCCACGGCCACGCCGGCCGCCCCGGCGCGCGCCGCCAGGGTTTCGGCCTCGGAGAACAGGACCTCCCGCTCGCCGACCTGGATCAGCAGCGGCGGCAGGCCGGTGAAGTCGCCGTGAATTGGCGAGATCAGCGGGTCGGTCAGCGACGCGCCGCCGGCGTAGAGGCGCGCCAGCTTGTCCACCAGGGGCTTGTCGATCATGGGGTCCAGCGCCTGACGGCTCTGCCAGCTTTCGCCGGTCCCGGTCAGGTCCACCCAGGGGGAGATGCAGACGGCCGCCGCCGGCAGCGCGTCGCCCGCATCGCGCAGGGCGAGCAGCGTCGCCATCACCAGCCCGCCGCCGGCGGAGTCCCCGGCCAGCGCAATGGCGTCGGCCCCATAGCCCTTTTGCCGCAGCCAGCGATAGGCCGCGCAGGCATCCTCCAGGGCGGCCGGATAGGGATGCTCGGGGGCAAGCCGGTAATCGAGCTGATACACCGTGCAGCGGGCGGCGCGCGCCAGTTCCGCCGCCATGCCCCCGTGACTCTCCAGCGAGCCGTACACATAGCCGCCGCCGTGCAGGAACAGCGTGGCGAAGCCCTCGTCCACGGCCGGCGGGACCAGTCCCTGGGCGCGGCAGCCGGCGATCTCCAGCGGTGCGACGTCGATGTCCGCGGCGATGCGCGGTCCGTCGCGGTCGTAGAACGCGCGGGCCTCCGCGATGTCCTCGGGCCAGGGGGTCGCGAGAATGTCGGCGACCACCGCGTCGATCCCGGTCGTCGTCATCACCGCGCACCGTTCCCGTGGACCGCCAGCATCAGGCGGGCCTTGGCCACGAAGGGCGGCGCGATGACCTGTCCGTCCAGCAGCTGGAACCCGGTCGGCGATTGCAGATAGGTATCGACCGTCACCTGGTACTTCTGAAGCGCTTCCGGCGTCATCGAGAGCAGGCGGTTGATGGCGGGGACCTGGCGGGGGTGGATGGCGGCCTTTCCCGTGAAGCCGTAGCTCCTGGCCGCGACGCACTGCGACTCGAACGCGATCATGTCGTGGATTTCGAAGGAGTTCGTGTCGATGGCCGGGATCCTGTATTTCGCCGCGGCGACGCAGAGCTTTGCCCGCGCATGGTCGATGTAGGCCGCGTTGGGGCTGTACATCTCGGCGACCAGATCGGCCTGCCCGAAGCACAGCCCGTCGCTGACGCGGGCGATGGCGTCGGCGTCCTCCACCGCGTCGGTCGTCTCGATGAAGGGAAGGAGTTGCAGCCGCGCCGGCAGCGCGTCGAGCAGCGCGCGGTAGACGCCGACCTCGCTGTGGTGCCGGACCTTCGGCGCGAGGATGAAGGAAAGAGCGTCGCCGTCGCGCTCGACCACCGTCTTCAGCATGTCGACATCGCGCAAGCCGTCGAAGCTGCGGATCGTGTTGATGCGCATCCCGATGGGAACGCCGCGCTGTTTCAGCGGCGCGAAATCGAACCCGGCGATCTTCTCGCGGGCCTCCGCCTTGGCGTTGAAATGCGTGGAATCCTCCAGGTCGATCACCAGCGCCTGGGCCGCGACCTCCTGGCGGCCATCGACCAGAGAGTCGATCCGCAGCGCCGGCGTGTAGAGATAGCTGGCAAACATCGCACTCAGTCTCCGCTCATGACGGGCCGGAAGGGGACCGTCGCTCAATAGCCGGCCTCCCGATGGTCCGGATGGTCCATGGTCGGCACCAGGAAGGTCCGTTCGCAGGTCAGGAAAAGGGTTCCGTCCGCCTTCAGGCCCTGGGTCGCGCAGGTCACGATCCCCTGATGCGGGGCACTCCCGGACAGGCGCTTGGACAGCACCTCGCTGCGGGCGTAGACCGTGTCGCCGGCGAAGACGGGCGCCACCATCCGGACCTTGTCCCATCCCAGGTTGGCGATGGCCCGGGCGCTGAGGCTGCTGACGGTCATGCCGTTGATCGCCGCGAACGTGACGAGGCTGGAGATCAGCGGCTTCTCCCACCGCGTGTGCGCGCAATAGGCGCTGTCGATGTGCAGCGGCGAGATGTTCATGTTGATCAGCGACTGCCAGATGTTGTCCGCCTCCGTCAGGGTCCGTCCCGGACGATGATCGATGCGGTCGCCGACCTCGAACTCCTCGTAGTAGAGCCCGTAGGACTCGCGGAAGTGCCGGTCGCCCAGCCGCGTATAGAAGCGTTTGTTCTCTAGCACGCGGGGCCTCGCGTCAGATGTGAGAGCAGGGTCGATCGCTGCGCATCGTCCACGCAGAGCCCCCAGGCCAGCTTGGCGTTGCCCACCGTCACGTTGACGACCTTCGAGTGGGTGCTGCCACGCACCAGCATGCCGTTCGCCCGGTCGCCGTAGATGTAGAGGCCCAGCACGACCTCGTGCGGTTGCGGTTCGAGCCGGCCGTCGTTGGGAAAGTGGATGGTTTCCAGAGGCATCACGCGCTGCGCGATCCAGTCGCGGCAGGCCTCCCCGCCGAGAACGGAGCGCAGGTCCTCCGCCGTCGTCTGCGCCCCGACCAGGATTCCGGTGCCGCCGTAGGAGCGCCTTTCCTTGAAGAAGAAGGCGTCCTTGTCGCGGATGACGTCGTCGAGCGTGTCCGGCGTCAGCGTCCGCGACCAGGGAATGTATGTGGCGACCAACGCCCGCTCGGCGTCGGACAGCTCCTTCTGGACGTCGGGATCGTGGAACAGGGCAAACCAGCCCTTGTCCATGCGGATCTCGGCCTCGTGGGTGGCGAAGACCGTGCAGCCCGCGGCGATCAGCCGGTCCAGGAAGGCGCCGCCGTCGTCCATCTCCTGCATCACGAAGGCGCGGTAGACCAGCGTCCGCGGGGCCTCGGCCGCGGTCAGCCAAGCGGTGTCGAAGCTCTTCTCGTTTTCGATATGAACGGGGATCCCCGGCGCCTGCCGTTCCAGATAGCCCTTCATGCGGTCGAAGGAGAGATAGCCCTTGCCGGGCGACCCGCCATCCACGCTCCAGTCCAGGATGACGATCCGCGCGGCCCGCTGCTCCGCGGCCCGCCGGGCGATCATGGCCGCCAGGTCGGCCAGCGGCGCCACCGCCCCGAACGCGCCCCGCAGATCGAATCCCAGATCCTGAAAGTACAGGTCGCAGAAATCGAAGATTTCGGCGGCGGCGACGCAGGTGTCGGTGTTGAACTCACAGAAGGAATAGCCGTCGCGTCCCGGCAGGATGTCCATCCGGGAGACCAGATGGCGCGTGTCGAGCAGCGCGTCCCAGTTCACCAGGCGCCGCATCGGATCGGGGACGCCGAACATGTCCAGAAAGCCGTCCCGGCCCAGCCTGTCGATCCAGCCCCGCATCAGCCTCGTCTGAAGATCCATCAGCGCGAAGGCCGCTTCGGCCAGGGCGGCGGCGTCCCGCCGGTCGAACAGAAAGTGCAGCGGCAGCATCCGCATGATGTGCCCGTCCTCGGCGATCACGCGGGCTTCCTGCCGTGCGACGATGTCGTGGCGTTGCAGCCACGCGCGCATGGCGACCAGACGGTCGGTCAGTTCCGCGTTGGCGGTTGCGAACGACATCGGCATCCGACTCCCTGGCCGCTCAGTTGCCGACCCGGACCATGCGGTCGAAGGGTTTGGTCGCCGGCTTGTGGTAGTCGAGCGACAGGTTCTCGCCGGCGTAATCCTTGGCCTCCAGAACATCGAGGCCGTAGTGCCGGTACCACTCCGTGTAATGGTCCTCCTCGGTATACTGGTACTCGATATGGCGGATCGGCCGTCTGGCCGGTGCGCTTTCGTCGATTTTGCGCGGATCGGTCGCGGCGTGGGCGACGCCGCCTTCGATCTCATTCAATTGCATGATCCCGATGATGTCGTTGTCGACATCGATATCCAGAGCCACCGAATATTCATCCATCAACACGTCATAGGCGCTGGCCTTGATGGCGATGTTGTAGTTGTTCGGAATGTTCTCAACGATGTCGCGCGCGCGGATGCCGTGATCGGCGCAGTATTTCCGGACGTCGCAGATCACCGGCTTGCCGCCGGCGATGTTCTCGTTGGGACCGTAGAGATTCGCGACGAAGGGCGTCGCGGCGTCGAAATGCAGGCATTTGGACGTCATGAAGGCACGCGACTGGACCACGCCGTCGTGCGAGAAATTCCGGTTCAGGTTGAAGCCGCAGACGTCCATCCGGTTCAGCGTCATCGGCCGCGGCGTAACGCTGAACGCCGCCATGTCGACCAGCGCCATGGCGTTGCGGAACAGGGACTCCAGCAGCGCAAGGGCGACCTCCCGGTCCTCGCGGATGTCCAGCCCGCGGGCGGCGAGCAGTTTGCCGGTGCCGTGGCACACGCAATATCCGGGTCCCTTGGTCATGAAGTCGGCGATCCGGCGGGGCAGGTCGCCCGGCTGCACCGCGTCCGGCCCGGTCAGTTCCAGATCGTACCGGCTGATGTCCAGAAGCGTGTCCTTCACGTCGTTGATGATGCTTCGAGTCACGGGTGCTGCCTTCTTGCCGGATGGGGGCTGGTCTTGCGAAGCGCGGGGGTGCGGGATCTCCCGCGCCTCGAACAGGTCCAGGATGATCTTGCCGATGTGCCGGCTCTGCTCCAGCCGGCGGTGGGCGCTGGCGACGGCGCGGATCGGGTGGATCGAATCGACCACCGGCCGCAGCGATCCGTCCATGACGTGCGGCAGCCACCGGTCGCGGAAGCGCCGGGTGATCCGCCGCTTCTCCCCGATGGGCAGCGGCCGCATGATCGTGCCCTTGATCTGCAACCGCTTGAACAGGATGGTGTCGAGGTCCAGATCGCAGCGCGTGCCGCTCATCACCCCGACCTGGACCAGACAGCCGCCATCCTTCAGCGCGGCGAGGTTGCGATTGAAATATTCGGTGCCGACGATGTCCACGATCACGTCCACGCCGGCGCCTTCGGTCCAGGCCAGGACGCCGGTCACGAAGTCCTGCTCCGTGTAGACGATCGCGAGGTCCGCCCCCAGGGCGCGCGTCCGTTCGGCCTTTTGCGCCGAACCGACGGTGCAGGCGACCCGCGCGCCGGCCAGCTTCGCCATCTGGATGGCGGCGGTGCCCAGCCCGCTGGCGCCGCCGTGGATCAGCACGGTTTGCCCTTCGGACAGCCCGCCCAGCTGGAACAGGGCCGTATCGGCGGTGAAGCAGACCTCCGGCAGGGCTGCGGCCTCCGCGTAGGAGAGCCCGGCCGGAATCGGGATCGCCATTCCGGCGTCGATCAGGCAGCCGTCGGCATAGCCGCCGCCGCCGACCAGGCCGAACACCGCCGCGCCCACCCCGGCGGCGGCGTTGGCGGCGGCGTTGGCGCCGGCCGCGACCACGTCACCGGCGATCTCCACGCCCAGCACGTCGGATTCCCCCGGCGGGGCCGGAAATTCGCCCGCGCGCTGAAGCAGGTCGGCTTGGTTGAGAGCCGCGGCGCGGACGCGCACCAGGAGCTGATCGGGCGACGGCACCGGCCTGGGCACCGTCCGCACCGTCATCGCGTCCGGTCCGCCGGGCGTCGGCACCACGACCGCGCGCATGGTCGCACCGTCAGGCATAGGCGGTTTCCGGTGCCGCGGGCAGGCGCGCCGGCGGCTCGGTTCCCAATGTCTCGTGCACGGCCGCGGCGAAGGTCCGGATATCCTCCTCCGTGTTGTCGGCGCGCAGCATGATGCGCAGGCCCGCCTGGCCCTTCTTCACGATGGGGAAGAACACGGCCGACGTGTAGAAACCGCGTTCCAGCAGCTTGGCCGAGGCCGAGACCGCCTTCGCCTCGTCGCCGATGCGGATCACCTTCAGGGGGAAGCCGTTCCCGCTCTGCTCCGTGTGCACGAGGGAGTCGAACAGCGCCATGTTGGCCCGGAGCCTGGCCTGGAGCAGGCCCAGCTCCGGCGACCTGTGCACCTTGATGGCGCCAAGGCCGGCGCCGATGCCGGGAATGTTCAGTCCCTGCGACCAGGCCAATGGCCCGCCGAAGCGGGTGAGCACCGCCTCATGCCTGGTCGGCCCCAGCATGACGATGCCGCCGCTGCCGCCAAACCCCTTGCCCAGCGACGCGATGATGATGGTCAGCGGGTTCATCTCCGCCATCATCGCGCGGGCATAGCCCTCCCCCTTTTCACCGCACACGGAAAGCGCGTGCGAATCGTCGATGAACAGAAACAGGCCGTAGCGGTCCTGAAGCTCCAGCAACGTCTCAAGCGGCGCCGCACCCCCCATGGAGTAGACCCCGTCGCACACATAGGCGACCCGCGGATGCTTCCTGCACAGATCCTCCAGGACGTTCATGTCGTTGTGCGGGCAGGTCAGCACCGTCGTTTCATCGGCGCAGATCGGCTTGATGTAGTCCATCGAGAAGTGGGCGAACTTGTCGAAGACCATCACCGGCGGCCGGCCGTCCTCGCTCAGATGGCCGGACGCGATCAGCGGCAGGACGCCGGCCGTCGCGGCGCTGCTGGTCACCGCCGAGATCGTCCGCGCGCCCATCAGCCCGGACAGTTGCGCCTCGAATTCCTCAAGCAGGTTCAGCCGCAGCCGGATGCGGGAGATCGGCAGATCCATCGCCCCCTGGCTGCGAATCGCCTCGATGGCTCCTTCCAGCACGGCCGGATGGCTCGACAGCCCGAGATAGGAACAGGAGCACAAGTTCACGAAACGATGGCCGTCGATCCGGCGCAGTATATTGGGCGTCTCATAATCGACGCGGATATCGATCAGCTTGTTGTCGATGGCGATATCCCAGGCCTGGTTTCCATAAGCAATCGCCGAAATGTTGTTGCGGTATCGATGAATGTCGTTCTCTGGCGGCATGGATGATCTCTCGGTGCGACACCCCTGCGCCGGGCGACGCCTGGGCTGGAGTATGAATGGCCCCAGTTGCAGCGATTCGGACGTGTGCGATCACGTCTCGCGCCCTTTAAACTGCATCAATGGCCGCAACCCAAATTACAGGGTGGCAATATGACGCTCATCATAGACCAAATGGAGATACTCCACAACAACGCACTCGTATTCCGTGTCAAAAAGAATGGGATTGACGACGCGAGCGGTGCTGTCGGTCCCCGTCCCGAAAGCTGGGGGGAAAGGGGAATCGCTCCTGGTGCGGGCATCCCGTTGCCCTGGTGGTTGCAGCCCGCCGGATATCCCGGGCCGTGCTGCGCCACGGGAATGCGCCGGTGAACGCCGCGCCGGATCGGGGGACCGGGGAGGCCGCTGGTCCCCGCCACCCCTCCGGCGAACCGGCGTCAGGAGGCCAGGGCACCCCGCACGGCGCGGGCGAGGTCGCGGTCGCGGTAGGGCTTCATCAGGATTCCGGCGCCGCCGGGGGCGTCGCCGCCGACCCCGTGGGCGTAGCCGGACGCATAGAGGACCCGCAGCTCCGGCCGGAGCCGGACGCCTTCCCGCGCCAGCTCCAGCCCGTTCAGGCCGCCCGGCATGACGATGTCGGTGAACAGCAGGTCGATGCGCTCGCCGCCGGCCAGCCGGGCCAGGGCGTGCCCGGCGTTCTCCGCCTCCAGGACCGTGTAGCCCAGCTCCCGCAGGGCCAGCACGGCGACGCCGCGCACGTCGGGGTCGTCGTCCACGACCAGGACCACCTCGCCGGCCCCGCGCGCCTCCTCGCCCCCGGCCGCCGCCGGCTCCCCGGCGGCCGGCAGCCCGCCGGGGACGCAGGGGAGCCGGATGTGGAAGGCGGTGCCGCGGCCGGCCTCGCTCTCCACCCTGATGAGGCCGCCGGACTGCTTCACGAAGCCGTGGATCATGCTGAGGCCGAGGCCGGTGCCCTTGCCCACCTCCTTGGTGGTGAAGAAGGGCTCGAAGGCGCGTTCCAGCACCTCGGCGGACATGCCGCAGCCGGTGTCCGACACGCTGAGGAGCACATGCTCGCCACCCTCGGCCCCGTCGCGGACGAGGCCGGTGCGGATGGTCAGCCGGCCGCCGTCGGGCATGGCGTCGCGGGCGTTGATGACCAGATTGAGCAGCGCCGATTCGGCCTGGGTCCGATCGACCAGGGCCGGGGCGAGGGGTCCCGTGCTCTCGATCGCCACCGTCACGCGGCTGCCCAGCGTGCGTTCCATCAGCTCGCCCATGCCGCGCACCAGCGCGTCCAGATCCACCGGCTCGGGGTGGAGCTGCTGGCGGCGCGCGAAGGCGAGCAGCCGGCGCGTCAGGTCCGAGCAGCGCAGGGCGGCCTGGAGCGCCATGTCGAGGCGGCGGGCGGCCTTCTCGTCGCCCGCCACCGTGGCGGCCATCCGCTCCAGGCTGCCGATGACGACCATCAGCATGTTGTTGAAGTCGTGCGCGATGCCGCCGGTGAGCTGGCCGACGGTCTCCATCTTCTGGGCGTGCACGAGCTGCTGCTGCATCTCCCGCGTCTCGGTGACGTCCAGGATGCTGCCGCGCAGCTCGGCCGGCCGCCCCGCCTCGTCGCGCAGGACGGCCGCCTGGTCCAGCAGCACGCGGTGTTTCCCGTCGGCGGCGCACCAGCGGTACTC
>JAEZHQ010000588.1 GCA_023416455.1 Pseudomonadota bacterium
CCCGTGACGCGGCCGAGCGGATGGCCGGCGGCGGCCAGTCCGGACCGGCGGCGACCCCGGCGGCGGCCACCGGCACGGGCGCTGCCAAGCCCGAGGAGGGCAAGACCCGCTCCGGCGCGCCGGAAAATCCCCCGGTCACCGGCGTCAAGCCGCAGGGAACCCTGCCATGAGCGCCGCCGAGGATCGTTCCTACGATCCACGGCAGGACCGGCCGATCGCCGGCCTGTTCGCGGACTTGGCGCGCGAGACCACCAGCCTCGCCCGGACCGAGATCGAGCTGGCCAAGGCGGAACTTGGTGAAAAGGCGGCGGAGGCGGCCGGCGGGATCGCCTTCGCCGCCACCGGCGGGCTGATCGCCTTCGCCGGCGTCCTGGTCCTGCTGGCCGCGGCCGTGCTGGCCCTGTCCAAGGTGGTGGAGCCGTGGCTCGCCGCGGTCATCGTCGGCGTGGTCGTCCTCGCCATCGGCGGCGTGCTGGCGCTGATGGGCAAGAACCGGCTCGCCCCCCGCAACCTGCAACCGCGGCGGACCCTGGAGACGCTGCGCGAAGACAAGCGCTGGGCGCGGTCCCAGCTCGCCCGATGAACGGCCGCAACCCGGCGGCGTGGGACCGTCCCCGCGACTACGACGCCCTGCAACGGGAGATCCGCGCCCACCAGACGCGGGTCGACGAAACCATCGGCGCGCTTCGGCGGAAGTTCGCGAGGCTCGCCCCCCGGCACCTTATGGAGCAGACCATGAACCGGATGCACAGCACGTCGAGCAGCGATCCCGACCAGCGCAACCACGGCCACGGCACCCGCGGTGGCCATGCCGGCGGCTGGTCGTCCTCGGTCGGCGACACCATGCGCGCCAACCCCCTGCCGCTGGCCCTGATCGGCATCGGCGTCGGCTGGCTGGCGCTGTCGGGCAGCGGCTACAACCGCCGGATCGCCCGTTCGGACACCGTCCACACCATCCGCGACCGCGCCGGCGAGGCCGCGCATTACGCCCGCGACACCTTCTACGGCGCCACCGACAGCGTCCGCGAGGCCGCCGCCCACGCCTACGAACGCACCAGCGAGGCCATGGGCAGCGCCTCCGAGAGCATCCGCGGCATGGGTGGCGGCGGCGGCGGCGGCGGCCAGACCTACGGCGGCGGCGAAGGCGGCCGCCGGCCGGGCACCGAAGACCACGGCCACCGCCACGGCCTGATGGCGCGCGAGCGGATGCACAGCGCCACCAGCAGCCTGTGGGAGATGGTGGACGACCACCCGCTGGTCGCCGGCGTGCTGGGCGTGGCGCTGGGTGCGGCGCTGGGCGCCAGCATCCCCTCGACCCGATACGAAGACCGCTGGATCGGCGACTACGCCGACGAAGCGAGCCACCGCGCCAAGGAGCTGGCCCAGGAGGCCGTGGAACGCGGCACCCGCGCCGCCCGCGCCGCCGCCGAGGCCGCCCGGGAGGAGGTCGGCCAGGCCGCCTCCGCGGCCAGCGAAGCGGCCAAGGAAGAGGCCGGGAAGCCGACCTGACGCCCCCATCCGGCCGGCATCCGCCACGGCCCGCCCTGCGGCCCGCTCTGCGGCGCGCCGCCGCAGGGCGGGCCGTGGCGCGTCCGGTTACAATATCCGAGTGTTTTCGACGGAAATTAAGACTTCCCAATGGGAGCGTGGTCCAGGTTTCGCTTGACAACGGGGTCGGGATGGCCACCTATACAGTACTAAATTAGTCCTGTATGGGCGCGGTGATGATCCGGCTGAGCAAGCTGACCGACTACGCCATCGTCGTCATGAGCGAGATGGCCCGCCATGTGAGCACGGTGCACACCGTGACCCATCTGGCCGAGCGCACCGGCGTTCCCGCCCCGACCGTCGCCAAGCTGATGAAGTCACTGACCCCGGCGGGTCTGACCACCTCGCACCGCGGCGCCGCCGGCGGTTATGCGCTGAGCCGCCCCGCCGACGCAATCTCCATCGCGGAGATCATCACCGCGCTCGACGGCCCCATCGCGCTCACCGCCTGCGTGGAGGGCGCCGACTCCCAATGCGGCGTGGAACGGCTCTGCCCCATGCGGGGCGGGTGGGAGAAGGTCAACCGCGCCATCCGCGACGCGCTCGAACAGGTCACGCTCGCCGACATGATGGCGCCGGCCTGGGCCGAGCTGGAACCCGCCGCGGTGCGGCGCGCCCTGTGATCCCGGCACCCTCCGCCAACGCTTTTCAAGGAACGAGAGAGACCATGGCCGCCACGACCGAAACCGTCGAACAGGTCCGCGCCGTCACGGAGCAGAAGTACAAGTACGGCTTCACCACCGACATCGAGGCCGACGTCGCGCCGAAGGGCCTGAACGAGGACATCGTCCGCTTCATCTCCGCGAAGAAGGAGGAGCCGGAGTGGCTGCTCGCCTGGCGGCTGAAGGCGTTCCGCGCGTGGCAGTCGATGGAGGAGCCGCACTGGGCCAAGCTGGACTACCCGCCCATCGACTACCAGGACGCGCACTACTACGCCGCCCCGAAGATGACGGCCAAGCCGAAGTCGCTGGACGAGGTCGACCCGGAGCTGCTCAAGACCTACGCCAAGCTGGGCATCCCGCTGCGCGAGCAGGAGATCCTGGCCGGCGTCGAGGGATCGGAGGGCAAGAGCCCGGCGGTGGCGGTGGACGCGGTGTTCGACAGCGTGTCGGTTGCCACCACCTTCAAGGCCAAGCTGGAGGAGATGGGCATCATCTTCTGCGCCATCTCCGAGGCCGTGCACAAGTGTCCGGAGCTGGTGCAGAAGTATCTGGGCTCGGTGGTTCCCTACACCGACAATTTCTTCGCAACGCTGAACTCGGCGGTCTTCACGGACGGCAGCTTCGTCTACATCCCCAAGGGGGTGCGCTGCCCGATGGAGCTGTCCACCTACTTCCGGATCAACCAGGCCAACACCGGCCAGTTCGAGCGGACGCTGATCATCGCCGACGAAGGGTCCTACGTCAGCTACCTGGAAGGCTGCACCGCGCCCAAGCGCGACGAGAACCAGCTCCACGCCGCGGTGGTCGAGCTGGTGGCGCTCGACGACGCCACCATCAAATACTCCACGGTGCAGAACTGGTACCCCGGCAACGAGGAGGGCGTCGGCGGCATCTACAACTTCGTGACCAAGCGCGGCGCCTGCCGCGGCCGCAACGCCAAGATCTCGTGGACGCAGGTGGAGACCGGCTCGGCCATCACCTGGAAGTACCCGAGCTGCATCCTCCAGGGCGACAATTCGGTGGGCGAGTTCTATTCGGTGGCCATCACCAACAACCGCCAGCAGGCCGACACCGGCACCAAGATGATCCACATCGGCAAGAACACCCGCTCGACCATCGTGTCGAAGGGCATCTCGGCCGGCAAGGCGCAGCAGACCTACCGCGGGCTGGTCAAGATCCTGCCCCGGGCGGAAGGCGCGCGCAACCACACCCAGTGCGACAGCCTGCTCATCGGCGACCAGTGCGGCGCCCACACGGTGCCCTACATCGAGAGCCGCAACCGCACCGCCCGCATCGAGCACGAGGCGACCACCGCCAAGATCAGCGAGGACCAGCTCTTCTACTGCCGTCAGCGCGGCCTGTCGGAGGAGGATGCGGTGTCGCTGATCGTCAACGGCTTCTGCAAGGAGGTGCTGAAGGAGCTGCCCATGGAATTCGCCGTGGAGGCCCAGAAGCTCGTCGGCATCAGCCTCGAAGGCAGCGTCGGCTGACCCCCGCCCACCGGACCCCCATCAGGACGAAGACATCATGATCGAGATCAAGAACCTGCACGCCAGGGTGGACGGCAAGGACATCCTGAAGGGCGTCGACCTGACCATCCGCCCCGGCGAGGTGCACGCCATCATGGGTCCCAACGGCTCGGGCAAGAGCACGCTGTCCTACGTGCTGGCCGGCCGCGACGGCTATGAGGTGACCAAGGGCTCGGTGAGCTACTACGGCATGGACCTGCTGGCCATGGAGCCGGAGGAGCGCGCCGCCCAGGGCCTGTTCCTGGCCTTCCAGTACCCGGTCGAGATCCCCGGCGTCGCCAACTCCACCTTCCTGAAGTCGGCCCTCAACGCCATGCGCCGGCGCCGCGGCGAGGGCGACCTCGACGCCATGCAGTTCCTCAAGCTGATCCGCGCCAAGACCAAGGCGCTGCACATGACCGACGAGATGCTGAAGCGCGCGGTCAACGTCGGCTTCTCGGGCGGCGAGAAGAAGCGCAACGAGACCCTCCAGATGGCCGTTCTGGAGCCGAAATTCGCGATCCTCGACGAAACCGACAGCGGCCTGGACATCGACGCGCTGAAAATCGTCGCCGAGGGCGTGAACGCGCTGCGCGGCCCGGAACGGTCGATGCTGGTCATCACCCACTACCAGCGCCTGCTCGACTACATCGTGCCGGACCACGTCCACGTCCTGGCGCACGGCCGCATCCAGCGGTCCGGCGGCAAGGAGCTGGCGCAGGAGCTGGAGAAGAACGGCTACCGCGACTTCGGCGTGAACGAGGCGGCCTGAGCCATGGCGACGACCCTCTCCCCCCGCGGCACCGACCCGGCGACCGCCCTGCCCTTCCTGGAGCCGTACGACCGGCTGAAGGCCGGGCTGCCCGGGGCCACCCTGTCCTGGCTGCGCGACCTGCGCGACCAGGGCCGCGACCGCTTCGCGGCGCTGGGCCTCCCGACGGTGAAGAACGAGGCGTGGAAGTACACCCCCCTGCGCGCGCTCGACAAGCTGGCCTTCCGGCCGGCGGTGGCGACGGAGCTGGACGCCCGCTTCGACCTGCTGCCGACGGTGCGCGCCGAGGGCACCGCCGGCCCGCGGCTGGTCTTCGTCGACGGCCGCTTCCGGGCGGAGCTGTCGGCCACCGCCGGGCTGCCGGCCGGGGTGGAGCTGCTGAGCCTGGCCGAGGCGCTGCTCCACCAGCCGGACCTGGCCGGCGAATGGCTGAGCCGGCTGGCCGCCGCCGACGACCTGCCGCTGGTGGCGCTCAACACCGCCTTCCTGGCCGACGGACCCGTCCTGCGGGTGGCGCGCGGGGTCGCGGTGGAGGAGCCGATCGAGCTGGTCTTCGTCTCCGCCGGCTCCGACGAACACCCCACCGTCTTCCACCCGCGCACGCTGATCGTCGCCGAGGCGGAGTCCCGCGCCGTGGTGGTGGAGCACCACATCGGGCTCGGCACCGGCACCACCCTGGCCAACCATGTGGCCGAGGTCTTCGTCGGCGAAGGGGCGTCGCTGCACCACTGCAAGGTCCAGCGCGAGCACGCCGACGCCTTCCACCTGTCGCACACCGCCGCCCGGGTGGCGGCGGGCGGCCATTACGACAACTTCATCCTGACCATGGGCGCCCGGCTGTCGCGCAACGAGGTGCGCAGCACCCTCGACGGCGCGCACGCCGCCACCCACGTCAGCGGCGCCTACATGGTGCGCGGCGCCCAGCACGTGGACACCACCACCCTGATCGACCACGCGCGGCCCGACTGCACCAGCCGCGAGGTCTACAAGGGGGCGATCGACGACCGCGCCCGCGCGGTGTTCCAGGGCAAGATCATCGTGCGCCCCGGCGCCCAGAAGACCGACGGCTACCAGCAGAACCGCGCGCTCCTGCTGTCCGACGAGGCCGAGATCGACGCCAAGCCCGAGCTGGAGATCTACGCCGACGACGTGAAGTGCAGCCACGGCGCCACCGCCGGCGAGCTGGACGAGGACGCGCTGTTCTACCTGCGCGCCCGCGGCATCGACAAGGAGAGCGCGCGCGGCCTGCTGATCGGCGCCTTCCTGGCCGAGGCGCTGGAGGAGATCGCCGAAGCCGGCATCCGCGACGCCTTCCAGGGATACGTCTCCCACTGGCTGGGCGCGCGCCGAGAAGGACGGAGCTGAGAAGACCGATGGACACCCAGATCCTCGACCGCACCACCGGCTTCGACGTGGCGCGCGTGCGCGCCGACTTTCCCGTGCTGGCGCGCACCGTGCACGACCGGAAGGGCCGGCCCGGCAAGCCGCTGGTCTATCTCGACAGCGCCGCCTCGGCGCAGAAGCCCCGCCAGGTCATCGAGGCGATGACCCGCTTCCTGGAGGAGGATTATTCCAACATCCACCGCGGGGTCCATTTCCTGTCGCAGACCGCGACCGACCAGTTCGAGGCGGTCCGCGTCAAGGTGGCGCGCTTCCTCAACGCGCCCTCGGAACGCTGCATCGTCTTCACGCGCAGCGCCACCGAGGCCATCAACCTCGTCGCCGCCAGCTACGGCCGCGCCTTCCTGTCCGAAGGCGACGAGGTGATCCTGTCGATCATGGAGCACCACGCCAACATCGTGCCGTGGCAGCTGCTCCAGGCGGAGAAGGGCATCCGCATCAAGGTCGTCCCGGCGGACGAGCGCGGCGTGCTCGACCTCGACGCCTTCGCCGGGCTGCTGTCCGACCGCACCAGGCTGGTCGCCCTCACCCACTGCTCCAACGTGCTGGGCACGGTCAACCCGGCCAAGGCCATCGCCGCGATGGCCCACGCGCGGGGCGTCCCCGTCCTGTTCGACGGCAGCCAGGCGGTGGTGCACGGCCCCGTCGACGTCCAGGACATCGACGCCGACTTCTACGTCTTCACCGGCCACAAGCTGTACGGCCCGACCGGCATCGGCGTGCTCTACGGCCGCTACGACCTGCTGAAGCGGATGCCCCCCTACCAGGGCGGCGGCGACATGATCGAGGCGGTCAGCTTTTCCGGCACCAGCTTCAAGCCGCCGCCCTCGCGCTTCGAGGCGGGCACCCCGCCGATCACCGAGGTCATCGGCCTGGGTGCGGCCATCGACTATGTGGAGGCGCTGGGCCGCGAGGCCATCGCGGCGCACGAGCACGAGCTGCTCGCCTACGCCACGCGGCGGCTGGAGACGATCGAGGGCCTGCGCATCCTCGGCACCGCCCCGGGCAAGGGTCCCATCGTCTCCTTCACGCTGGAGGGCGTGCACCCCCACGACCTCGGCACCATCGTCGACCAGTACGGCGTCGCCGTGCGCGTCGGCCGCCACTGCGCCGAGCCGCTGAGCGAGCGCTACGGGGTCGGGGCGACGGCGCGGGCCTCCTTCGCCCTTTACAACACGCGCGATGAGGCCGACGCTCTGGTCTCATCGGTGATCGCGGTGAAGGAGTTCTTCGGAGCATGATGGACGAGCTGCGCGAGCTGTACCAGGAGGTCATCCTGGACCACGGCAAGAACCCCCGGAACTTCCGGCATCCCGACGACGCCAACCGCGAGGCCAAGGGCGAGAACCCCATGTGCGGGGACCGCTTCATGGTCTACCTGAAGCTGAACGGCGGGACGATCGAGGACGTGTCCTTCCAGGGGCGGGGCTGCGCCATCTCCACGGCCAGCGCCTCGATGATGACCGAGGTGGTGCGCGGCAAGTCGGAGGCGGAGGCCAAGGCCCTGTTCGAGACCTTCCACGACCTCTGCACCAAGGACGAGCACGAGCACGGCGACCACGGCCCCGTCGACGAGGAGGCCATGGAAAAGCTGATGGTGCTGTCCGGCGTCCGCCAGTTCCCGGTGCGCGTGAAGTGCGCGACCCTGGCCTGGCACGCCCTGAACGCCGCCATCGAGGGCGACGACAAGGCCACCAGCGAGGGCGAATAGCTTGGGACACGGGATGACTGCGATGCCCGAAGACGCGATGACGAACGATGCCGACGGCCCCCCCGGCGCGGAACCCGCCCGGACGTTGAACCGTACCGAGGCGGAGATGGCCGCCGCCAGGGCCGCCTATGACCCGCGCGCCGTCCTCATGGACGCGGTCGTATCGGCGATCAAGACCTGCTACGACCCGGAGATCCCCGTGGACATCTGGGAACTCGGGCTGATCTACCGCGTCGACATCGACGCCGACAACAACGTCCAGATCGACATGACCCTGACCAGCCCCATGTGCCCGGTCGCCGGCGAGTTGCCGATGCAGGTGCAGCAGGCGGTTGAGTCCGTGGAGGACGTCGCCACATGCAGGGTCGAGCTGGTGTGGGATCCGCCCTGGCGCCAGGACATGATGTCCGAGGTCGCCCGGATCCAGTTGGACATGTTCTGAGGAGACGAGAACCCATGGCTCTGCCCCAGGCCCTCACCATCACCGACGCCGCCGCCCGGCGCGTGAAGACGCTTCTGTCCAAGGCGACCGGCGACATCGTCGGCCTGCGCATCGGCGTCAAGGCCCGCGGCTGCTCCGGTCTCAGCTACGACGTGCAGTACGCGAAGGAGAAGATGAAGTTCGACGAGGTGGTGGAGGACAAGGGCGTCACCGTCCTCATCGATCCCGCCGCCGTCATGTTCCTGATCGGCAGCGAGATGGACTATGTCGACGACAAGTTCCAGACCGGCTTCGTCTTCCGGAACCCCAACGAGAAGGGGCGCTGCGGCTGCGGCGAGAGCTTCCACGTCTGAT
>JAEZHQ010000618.1 GCA_023416455.1 Pseudomonadota bacterium
GCGCAGGTGGCGGACCGCGGCGTCCGGCCGCCCGGCCTTCGCCGCCGCCAGCCCGGCCAGCCGATGATGCTCGGCCTCGCCGGGCGCCAGGCGGGCGGCCTGCCCGTAGGCGTCGGCGGCCTCCGCCCATCGCTCCGCCGCTTCGAGAATGCGGCCGAGGGTGACGCGGAACAGAGGTTGCCGGGCATCGGCGGCGACGGCCCGCCCGATCAGCGCCAGGCCCTCCTCCAGCGCGCCCGTCTGCGCCCGGATCATGCCCAGCAGATGAAGGGCGTCGGCGTGATGCGGCAGACGGCGCAGAACCCGGCCGTAGAGGTCGGCGGCCTCGTCCAGACGGCCGTCCCGGTGCAGGGCGACGGCGCGCGCCATCCGGTCGTCGACGCCCTCCGGGCGGTTCAATCGGTCGCCGCGCCCCATACGCTCCCCCGCCGCGTTGCCGGCCCGGCGCACCAGCGGCGCCGGCCGGCACCGGTATCGCCCGCCGGGCGCGGCAGCGACAAGCGAAAACCAACCCGCCGGCGCTCCGGCTTGCCCCGGCGGGTCCGATGCCTCCGCGCAACGGGGGCAGCGCCCCCCGAATGGCTTTGCCCTTCGGGGGAAACCCTCCCTCATAAGACGAAAAGATTATTGCAGGGCACCGCGCGTTCGTTAGACACATTAAGAAACGTCGGGTCGCGGTCCGGCACGGCTGTTCTCGACCGCAGCAACCGGCTTGGAGGTGACAATGTCTGTATGCTCTCCAGCCATGCCCCACGTCCTGGTCGCTGAAGACGAGGTCCTGGCGGCGGAAGCGATTGAGTTCTTCCTGTCGGACATCGGTTTCCGCGTGTCCCTGGCCGGTGACGGCGCCGACGCGCTGCGCATCGACGAACAGGATCCCGCGGACCTTCTGCTGACCGATCTGGCAATGCCGCGTGTCAACGGCATCGTCCTGATCAGCCAGCTGCGCCGCCGGCGCCCCACCCTTCCCATCGTGGTGATGACCGGCTGCCCGCCGAGCGGCGGGATCGACGTGCTGTGCAACGGCACGCCGGGGCGGATGGTCCTGGTGAACAAGCCCTTCTCGGTGCTGCGCCTGACCAACGCGCTGCGCGAAACCTTGCCGCTCGCCTGAGCGTCGCGCCGCTCCCGGGGGTACCCCGCAAGCGCCGCCGGCGCCTACCCCCACCTTCAAGCCGCGTTAACGACTGGCCCCGCATCCTGCCGTCACACATCAGACCGGCAGGACAGCATGACCCACAGCATTCCTTCGATCCGCCCGACCGCTCTCCCCGACACCGCGGCCGAACCCGAGGTCGCGAAGCTCCGCGGGCTGCCGCGCGTGGTGGTCTGGGTGGCCCTGATCGCCGCCCCGTGGGCGGTCATCCATCAGATCGTCACGCTGATCCTTTAATCCTCCAGCCCCGATATCCGGCCGCGGCCGCGACCGCGCGTCCACATCGGCGTGAAGCCAGACGGGGGCGACGCCAAGGCCCGCGCCGGCGGGCCGCCCGGCGCATGAGGACGGAGCCCGTCAGCGCTTTTCCGGGATCAGTCGTCGCGCTGGGTGCGCTCCATGCGCTCGTGGCGCTCCTGGGCCTCCAGGCTCAGGGTCGCGATGGGACGGGCGTCGAGGCGGCGGACGGAGATCGGCTCGCCCGTCTCCTCGCAATAGCCGTAGCTGCCGTCCTGGATCCGCTCCAGCGCGGCGTCGATCTTGGAGATCAGCTTGCGTTCCCGGTCGCGGGTGCGCAACTCCAGCGCCCGGTCGGTCTCGGCCGAGGCGCGGTCGGCGATGTCCGGTTCCTGAATCCCGCCCTCCTGGAGGCTGTTCAGGGTTTCGTTGGATTCCGCCAACAGCTCCGCCCGCCAGCGCAGAAGCTTCTGGCGGAAATACTCCCGCATGGTGGGGTTCATGAACGACTCGTCTTCCGACGGCGTGTAGTTCTGAGGCAGAAGCGGCGACGACATCCGAGAGCATCCAGCGCAAAAGGGTGGTCCGGGCGGCGCGGAGTATAGGTAGCCAATCGGGCAACCGCAACCCTGCGGTTGGCGCCGCCAAACAGGAACAAGCCCTTGGAGAAGCGGGGGTTTGTGGCGTCGGGCGGGGCCGGCGGAAAAGCCGGCGGGGCGGCGGGCGGACGCGGGTGGGCGTTCAGGAGGTCAGCTTGGCCAGTTCGACCTGCGCGCGCAGATCGATCTGGTCGAGGATCTCGGCCAGATGCGGGTCGTCGACATGGACCCGGCGCGACTGCACCACCTTGGTGAGTTCCATCAGCTTCTGCACCGGCACGGCGCCGGCCAGCAGGCCGTGCTGAATCTCCTCCAGCTTGTCGAGCATCTCCTGGGCGCGCATCTTCCCGCGCGAGGCACGGGCCGTCGCGTCGTCGACCTCCTGCAACGCCAGAACGCTGGCGATGCCGGCCAGCGGCGCGGCGGCATGGACGTTCTGCGCGCTGCTCGTCTCGCCGACGAGCTGCTTGGCGAACGTCCCGCCGGACGAACTCTCGGCCTTGCCGGTTCGGCGGACCGTGGAGCTGCCGCGAAGATTTCCGGGGCCTTCGACTTTCATGTTCCGTGCAACCGGTTGCGGTAAGGCGCGCACTGTAGCGCAAGCAACCTTAACATCTGGTCAAGGCTTGCCGCAATCGGGCAAAAATTGCCGCGTCCCTGTGACAGAAACCGGTTCCAGGATGGGCGAAATACCGGACAATTCCGCGCGGCGCCGCCTGTCAAAGCCGGCGGCGGGAATGGCATGGCTTTTGTATGTCCACGGACGTCCGCCCAGGAGAACGCCCGCCATGCTGACCAGAACCTCCCGCATCCTGCTCCGCTCCGCCGCCCTGGCTCTCTTCGCGGCGTTTCTCGCGCTGCCGCATCCGGCCGCCGCGTCGTCGGCCCGGATCAAGGACGTCGTCGACGTCGAGGGGGTGCGCGACAACATGCTGGTCGGCTACGGCCTGGTGGTCGGCCTGAACGGCACCGGCGACAGCCTCAACAACTCCCCCTTCACCGAGCAGAGCCTGATCGGCATGCTGGAACGGATGGGCGTCAACACCCGCGGCACCAACCTGCGCACCAAGAACGTGGCGGCGGTGATGGTGACGGCGACGCTTGCCCCCTACGCCGCCCAGGGCACCCGCATCGACGTCAACGTCTCGGCCATGGGCGACGCCAAGAGCCTGCTGGGCGGCACGCTGCTGGTCACCCCGCTGATGGGGGCCGACGGCGAGGTCTACGCGGTGGGCCAGGGGCCGATCGCCGTCTCCGGCTTCTCCGCCCAGGGGCAGGGGGCCAGCGTGACGCGCGGCGTCCCCACCGCCGGCCGCATCGCGTCCGGCGCCATCGTGGAGCGCGAGATCCAGTTCTCGCTGGCCGAGCTGCCGGTGCTGCGCCTGTCCCTGCGCAACCCCGACTTCACCACCGCCCAGCGGGTGGCGGTCGCCATCAACACGCAGCTGCGCGGCAATCTGGCGCAGGCGACGGACCCCGCCTCGATCCTGCTGACCGTGCCGGAGTCGCGGCGCGGCGACATCGTCGGGCTGGTCACCGAGATCGAGCAGCTGCGCATCACGCCCGACCAGGTCGCCCGGGTGGTGGTGGACGAGAAGTCCGGCGTCATCGTCATGGGCGAGAACGTGCGCATCTCCACGGTGGCCATCGCCCAGGGCAACCTGACCATCCGCATCACCGAGACCCCGCAGGTCAGCCAGCCCGGCCCCTTCAGCCAGGGCCAGACCGAGGTGGTGCCGCGCACCGACATCCAGGTCGACGACCAGTCCAACAACCGCCTCGCGGTGATGCCCGCCGGGGTGACCCTCCAGGAACTGGTACAATCCTTGAATGCGCTTGGCGTGGGGCCGCGCGACATGATCGCGATCCTGCAATCGGTCAAGGCCGCCGGCGCCCTGCAAGCGGAAATCGAGGTGATCTGATGGACACGCCCCTCTCCCTTCCCGGCCTGCCCGCCCCGCGCCTGCCGCACCTGGCGGAACGCGCGGCCCAGACCCGGACGGCCGCCCGCCCGGAGGCCGAGGCCGCCGCGGGACCCGACTCCGCCCGGCGCGCCCAGCTCCGCAACGCCGCCAACGAGTTCGAGAGCGTCTTCGTCTCCCAGATGCTGGGCCACGTCTTCGAGGGCATGGAGGTGGACGACACCTTCGGCGGCGGCCGTGGCGAGGAGATGTTCCGCTCTCTGCTCACCAACGAATATGGCAAGCAGGTCACCCGGCGCGGCGGGTTCGGCATCGCCGACCAGGTCTACCGGGAGCTGCTGCGCGCGCAGGAGGGTGCCCATGGACAAGGTTGACGTCCGCTTCCCGCAGCCGGCCAGGGCCGCGCCGCCGAGCAACCTGCCGAAGAACGCCGAGGAGCGCGCCGTCGCGCTGGTCGACCTGATGGGCCGGCTCGCCGCCCATCTCCGGCGCGAGACCGCCGCCGTGCTCGCCCGCCGGCCGGGCCGGGAACTGGCCCAGATCGCCCGCGAGAAGCAGCCCATGGCGTTGGTCTGCGAGGAGATCTCGCGCCTGCTGCGGGTGGACCGCGAGGGCATGGCCCGGCTGACGCCCGAGCTGAAGGCCACGCTGCGCGAGGCGACCCGGAACCTCTACGAAGCCTCGGCGGAAAACGCCGAAACCCTCCAGCGCAACAGCGCCGCCCAGAAGATCCTGGTGGACACCACGGTCGCCGCGGTCAACCGCGCCCGCCAGACCACCACCGTCGCCTATGGCTCCGGCAGCGCGCCCGGCCGCGCCTACGGTCCGCCCCCCAAGGGGCCGGCCACGTCGGCCACCCTGAACACCCGGCTCTGACGCCGCTTCGAAAGGACCATGGCTGGGTTTCCCCCACGGCCGAGCTTACACCAGGGCCAGACAGTCCTGACGTCTGGCCCTCGTCGCTCCTCCTTCGCTCCATAAGGGCCGCCCATCGGGCGGCCCTTGCCGTTAGGGCGGCGGGAACCGCCGGAGGGTGTGGAGCCGCGCGCGGCAAGAAGATCCCCCGCCCACCCGGCGGAATTTGCCGCCCCCCGGCGGGAAATGCCGGCCCCGGCCTTCCCCGGCCGGCACCCCGGGGCGGCCGGCCGCCTTCCGTCCCGGACGACCGTGCGCCAGGAGAGGCCGGACCGCGCCGGCAGGGTTGGCCCGGGAGTTGCTTGGCAGGGTGGGCGCACAGCAGCCCTGAGGAACCCGTCCCATGGAAATCCAATCGAACATCGCGCCGTCGTCCCTGCTCGACGGCCTCGCCCCGAAGACGGGGACGAGCGCCAGGGACGACCTGTTCGCGTCGATGATGGATCGGCTCCTGGCCGAGGCTGCGACGCGCCGGCGCGAACTGGCCCAGGCCGCCGAAGCCGAGCGCAGGGCGCCGGTTCGCCCGGAGCGGCCGAAGCCGCTCCACGCCGGGCTGGAGGCGAAGCCCGCCCCGGCGCCGGCCGCCGCTCCCGATCCCCGGGCCAAGGACCGCCCCGAGCCGCGGGCCGAGGCCAGGGA
>JAEZHQ010000110.1 GCA_023416455.1 Pseudomonadota bacterium
AGTTCGATGGTCCGCGCCAGCTTCGGGGAGCGCGCGATCAGGGCGGTGACGAAAGCCTGTTCGGTCGTCTCGATCGCGTCGTCGCCGGCCACCACCAGCCACGCCGTCCGTCGCTGGGAGGGCGTCCGCCACGCGGCGGGCTCTGCGGAGGCCGTGCCCGCTGCGACCTGCCGCAAGGGGCGCGCCCACTCCCGGACCAGACCGCTCTGGCCGGTGAAACCGAGGGCGCGGATCTCCCGCCACAGCCGCGTGGCGTTGTGGCAGCCCTCGTCCCAGCGTCGGCGCAGATGCTCGGTGAACGGATCGAGCAGGCTACCCGTAGCCGGCCGTTGCCAGGACGGCGGCTGCCCGGCGCGCAGCCAGAGCCGCACCGTCTTGCGGTCCAGCCCGAGCGTCTCGGCGATGCGCGTCTGCGACCAGCCGCGGGTGTCCAGCGCGGCGACCTCCTCGTAGCGGGCTTGGCGGGCGACATGGGTCGCGGCACGCCGCTGGTCCCGGCGGGGCGGCGGGCAGGCATCCGGAGCCGGCAGTGGCGCTTGCTCTGCAGGCTTGTCCCGCCCGGCGGTCTCGGCCGGAGCGACGGTCAGCCGGGCGGCCGCTCCCAGGTCGCGGTGATGGACGGTGAGGACCTCCCCCAGCGCATCGCCGAGGTTGCGCAGGAGATGCCAGCGATCCGCCACCTGAATGGCGCCGGGCGCGCCCTGGCGGACGCCGTCGGCGTAGGCACCGGCGCGATCGCGGGCAACGATCTCCACGCCAGGGTGTGCCTTCAGCCACGCAGCCACGGTGTCGGCCTGCCGGTCGGACAGCAGGTCGATGGGCCGGTTGCGCTCGAGGTCGACGACGATGGTGCCGTAGCGCTGGCCCTTGCGCCAAGCCCAGTCATCGATGCCGATGACGCGCGGCACCGGCATTTCTGGGACGGGCACGGCGCGGATCAGGCGCAGCAGCGTGTCGCCGCTGACCGGCATGGCGAGCCGGCTGGACAGCCGGGCGCCGGGTTCTCCACCGGCGCTCAACGCAACGGCGCGCTGCGCCTCGGCAAGTCGCCGGGTGCGCCGAACCCGAGGCGCTGCCACGGTGGGCAGGCGTTCGGCGAAAACGCGGCGCGGGCAGTCCGGGGCTGCACAGCGGAACCGGCGGACCCGCAGATGGAGTTCGCCCACCCGCCCCTGCCAAGGCAGGTCGCCCAGACGACGGCTGTATCGGCTGTGGACGCGGAAGGAGGGGCGCCGACACAGCGGACAGGCCGCCGTGGCGGCCCGCACATGGACGGCCACGACGACGCGGTCGCCGTCGAGCGTGACCTGGTCGACGACAAGCCCGGCCGGGAGCAGGGAATGCAGTGTTTTGGACAAGGAAACCGATGTTCTGAAGGGGACTTCGATCCCCTTATGTGCTCATTCCGGCTCCGATCCGCATCCGGCATGCACCGAGTTTGCGGATGGACCATTCCACGTTCAGCATTGACACAGCGCGCTGCCGGCAAGAACGGCGCGGGCGGAGTGACGGCGGCGAGTCTGGAAAAGGCATTCGGAGGTGCGGCAGATGCGGCATCCGCCGCAGCGGCATGCCGCACCGAGCGTTGCAAGGGCCAGCGGCAGACCTCGCGGCACTCTGTGCCGAACTGGCGGAGGCGCAGGCTGCGATCGCCGTCAGGGACGCACACCTTGCCGACCTCCGCCACCAGCTTGACCAAGCCCATACCGGACGGCGCAAGCTCCCGGCGGCGCTCAGCCGGGCGTAGGCCAATCTCTTGGTGGCGCAAGCGCCAGATGCCGCACAGGCCGTGAGCCGCATGTGGGCGCCGCACCCACCGCGGACACGTCCGCCGCAGCATCTTCACCGCCCCCGCCGACCGGCCGCGTGAAAGCGCGGCGAACAAAAACGCCGCACGCTGCCTCTGCCCTTGTTCTGGAGAAATTTTAGCCAATGCCAAACACTACCTTGAAAATAGTCTCGCCAGCCCGTTTCATGTTGGAGAAGAACGTTCCTTTTAGTAGGTCGTTAGATATGAATGACAGTATAATCATCGTTGCCATAGTTGTTGCGCTATCAAGAGATGCCAAATGCCTCCTGCGGCGGGCGCTCCTAACTTGCTCTGGAAACCTAACTGCGATATGGTACGCAACATTGCCTAGTGAAAAGTATATAATCAGCATCCTTATGGATATTCCGAGAGCCTGCTGGAGTGCGTATTCTGTCCATTTTTGTCCATGAATAATTTGTATGACAAAATACTGCATAAACTCAAAATAATTCATTGGTCTAATTTGTTGAGGCACTCTATTGAGATAGTCGCTCGACTGGTAAAGCAGCACGGATACTACAGATATGGTGGCCGCCGCGGTGGCGAATTTCAAGACAAGCTTCGCGATGTCAGTTAATCCTATTTCATCGTTCGCCTGAAGTTTAGTGAACGCAATATATCCTTGAGCAAAGAAGCCAAATGTCAGCGCAATCTCCATCGCTTGGATATACACATTTCCATATCGAATGTATTGCCATGTGAGGTACGTAGAAGCCGCTACAGCTATGATAGCTGCTCCTCCCTCGCCCTTAGTTGCTTGCGGGGCGCGAGATCGCTCACCATATTCGTCAAAACTCCAAAATACAGGTTGGCGAGAATAGAGAAAATAGGTAAGAAGTATAGTGGTGACGGCTGAAAGCGCGCTAACTGCAATATTTTGCCACAACACTTCAGGGAAATATGCCATAAATACCATGTACTCGTTGAGCTTTTGTGTAAGCATTTCAATCAGCATTGCAAGGTCCTAAGCTGTTTCAAAATTTGAGGGACGGCCGGGTGTGCACTCCCGACCGTCCCTTGCCCCCTCAGAAAGGAAGGTTTCTGCGTCAACGGGACGCGTCACGGAGGGTAATACGCTCGCTTATCCATGAGTCCACCTCAGACAGCAGCCACGCGACGCGATTCGGACCAAGCGGTATCCGCTTCGGGAATTGGCCGGCCGCTTTGAGGCGCGCGATGTGCTAGGGTGTGTATGGGATGCCACAGACGGCCCTCAGCTCCTTCTTCGATACGAGTCGTTTGTCGTACTGAGCCATGGGATATCTCCCTTGCAGAGAGGCATCGCAATGTCCCAGTGGGGGCCGCAGCGGTAGCGATTCAAGGCTATCGCTCTTCCTATGCGGGTGTCGAGTCATCGATTGCTTGCGTGAGCCATCTATGGCGGACACTGCAAGCATCCTGCGGTCCATCAGTGTCAAAGCAGCTTTCCAAGCAATCCAATGATACCGCTCGCGATGAGATTTCCGGCTGCCCCTTCGCAGGTCGTGCGAATCGATGCCAGAGCTGAGTGCAGCTTGGATGAGCTTGGGGCCGGTTGCTGAAGCTCGGCTTTGATGTACCGAATTGCCTCATCCACGCTTCCACGAATGTCGCCGCTTAGTTGGGGAAGGGCAGCATCAATCTGCTCGACTGCACTACAAATTTCAGAAAGCTGGCTCGTGGTGTATGTTACCGATTGATTGTTTGAGACACTTGAATGGGCAACATCTCCCAGAATGCCAACATTTTGGATGTGATAGGTATTGCCCCCAGTCATAGCTTTCGCTGCCTCCCTCTCCCTACCGGTGAAAGTCATTCCTTCTCCGGTAACCCCAGCTTTTTCCAGCGAGATTGACCAATCAAGAACACGATTCCTAACCGCATCCAAAATGCCGCTTGCACTTGAAGCGTCAAAATGGAGCTGAAACTCCATATTAAATCCGGTCATCCGAGCGAGCGCCTGTTGAGCAGCGCCCGGCAAAGGGAAGGCTAGGTATCCAGCGCCACCTTTGCTTCGGTGTGTAACATCTTCAAGGGTACCGATCGCTTGACCGATGCTACACGACGATACGATCCGCTCCATCTCCCGATCTTCGATGATGATCGGTATCCAGCCTTGATAGGGATTTAGGGCCTTAACTCGCGCATGGACCTTCCGATAATCGGGAACGTCGGTGTTGCCCGTGTATCCGTTCAGTTCGCTTTCAACCCACTCTCGAAATTCAGTGAGATCAAGCTTTGCTGCAACCACCTTTGCCTTTCTGAGCAGATCGGCAATCCCCACGTTTGGATCAAGGGCATCTTCCTGCAACTGAAGCACAAGCGGGGTCATGCGAGGGTTTCTCAATTCCCGTGTAAGAGCTTTCAGATTCTACCACTACCATGTCCAGGCATCTGCCAAATTCGCGTTAGCGCTGCCCATCCGCTTGAAAATGTCAGGCTGTGTGGAAGGCGCGCCAATCTTGCTCCGGCACGCCGCGCCGGTATACTTTGCGTCGAAACGGGCGACAGATGGGAACAAGCCACCAAGCAAAAGCCCGGCCGAAGCCGAGTCTGTACCGCGAAGTGATTGGTGCCCCAGGTCGGACTCGAACCAGCACGCCGTTGCCGGCAACAGATTTTGAGATTGTGTTCGCTGGTATTCGGCCACCGCATTCTGTATACGCGCTATGTTTTTGATATTGGCTACAGATCCGGCCTGCGTATCCGCCCTTTTATCTTGCTGCCCCTGTCCCGTAATCCCCTATCACCCTTCATCCCACGCGCCGTCAGGAGTTAACGACACCAAGCCGCCTTGGCGATCCGGCCAGCATCAGCCAGCACACTCCAGGTTAGTCGCCGCTCGGGTGGAGCGTCGTCGGTCGGTTCGGTGAAAAGTTGGCCGGGCTCCGCCTGGACCATACGCCAGAGGACCCGAAGACGAGCCACCAACCCGACAACAGTGTGCGCCGGAAGGGCGGCGATGCGTGCCTTGATGTCATCGAGGCGGGTGCACAGGGCCTCGATGCGGGCGTCCAGCTCGTCGAGTCCGGCGGCCTTCGTGGCGGCCTTGTAGCGGGTGTAGTCGTCGGGCGGCAAAGCAGCGGGGTAAGGGTAGCGGCCGATCCACTGCGCCTCCTCGGGAGCTGTGGCGCTCTTCAGGCAGGCGGCAATCAAAGTCTCGTGGTAGCGGCGCAGCAGCTTCCGGTGCTTTGCCCCGAGCCGGAGCAGGTCGGCATCCTTGCTCCATCGGATACGGGCTCTCCGGCGTGTCATGGTAGGCCTGTCGTTACCGCGGGTAGGTCGTGGTCCGGGGCGCTCAGCTCATTCAGGGCGCCTTGTACGAGCTGCCAGGAGGGGTCTGCGCGCTCGACCGGGTCGGCGAGTTCGAGGGCCAGGGCCAGCTTGGCGGCGATGCCGGCGCGGGTCTGCGACGGCTGGTCGATGATCCGCCTGACCAGGGTGTCGAGGCGGCGATCCAGGTCCAGTTGGCGCGTCTCGATGTTCAGGAGGTCGGCGGCTTCAGGGGCGCTCGCCTTCGTCGTCTCTTCGAAACGGTTTGCGCCGACCAGTTGGAGGAGCGCTTATTCCTGGCGGCTCCACTCGCTGCGCAGAACCTCGACTTGTACCATGCCGGCCCGCCATTCCTGCCAGAGCGGGAGGACGGGATCGGGGTCCGACGGCATGATTGAGGGAGTGAGCACCGAAGAAGCAGCGACGCCGGCCAGCAGCCTGCGGCGGGAGAGCGGAGGAACGTTAACGGGCGCTCCTGGATACAGGCATGCGCCATGGGCGTCGGCCATGAGATTTCCTTCCACCTCATCCGTGACCGTTTTACTATCACGCATGACCGGAGTTCGTCAACACAAAACGATCTTGGGTGATCAAAAAAGGAAAACGGCATGCTGACGGGGGCACAGATCAGGGCGGCGCGCGCGTTGCTGGACTGGAGGCAGAACCGCTTGGCGGAGGAGTCCGGCGTGTCGGGGCCAACGATCCGGCGCATGGAAGGGGCGAAAGGGACGAGCAAAAGCTTGGTCGAGAATGTTGAGGCTGTCCGCCGTGCGTTGGAGGCAGCGGGGGTCGTGTTCCTGGCCGACGGGGAACAGCGTACCGGCGGCCCCGGCGTGCGCCTGCGCGAACCGGAAGAGACCTGACCACCCTTCCCCATCCTCTTGTTCGACCGGGAATACGACCATCCTCCCGTCCCGACCTGCGGTCCGGAGAACCCCGCCCACAGCGGCGCGCAAGGCTGGCCGCAGGCCACCGCCGGAGGCGGCTTGGCCTTGCGCGGCGCGAGGACGGGGCTAGCCTCGGGAGCAGCAGACGGGGCGGGAGGGCGGCCCTTTCAGGCCGGCGGATGCGAAGTTTTCATGGCTGCCCAGCCGTACGAGCATGCCTCGTGAGACACAGGTGTGACGCCGGCCGGAAAGCACTCAGAAAATATCACGTCAGATGCGGCCGCTTCAGGTAGTCCTCGCTCTGCATCTCCATCAGCCGGCTGACCGTGCGCTCGAACTCGAAGGCGTGGGTGCCTTCGGGGTAGAGGCGTTCGGGCGGGCCGTCGGCGGCGACGACGACGTTGACCTTGTGCTCGTAGAGGGCGTCGACCAGCGTCATGAAGCGCTTGGCCTCGTTGCGCATCTCGTCCTTCATGGTCGGCACGTCGTCGATCAGCACGGTGTGGAAGTGCGTCGCGATGGCCAGATAGTCGGCCGCGCCGAAGGGCTTGCCGCAGAGGTCCCAGAAGCCGACCCAGGCCACCCCGCGGGCGGCGCGGTCGATGTCCACGCGGCGGCCCTGGACCAGCAGGTGCGTGGCGCTCCCCGGCGCGCCGTCGGTCAGGGCGGCGAAGGTCTCCGTCATCCGGGCGTCGGTGTCCGGGCCGAGCGGCCAGAAATAAACCGGCCGGCCGTGCAGCCGGTCGAGCCGGTAGTCGGTCGGGCCGTCCAGCGACAGCACGTCCAGCTTGTCCTTCAGCAGCGCGATGAAGGGCAGGAACAGCTCGCGCTGGAGGCCGTCCTTGTACAGCAGGTCGGGCGGCCAGTTGCTGGTCGCCACCACCACCACCCCCTGGTCGAACAGGGCGGTGAACAGCCGGCCCAGGATCATCGCGTCGACGACGTTGGTAACGTGGAACTCGTCGAAGCACAGCAGCCACGCCTCGTCGGCCAGCGCGCGCGCCAGCTCGGGCAGCGCGTCGTCGGGTCCCCTGTCCTTGTCCTTGCCCTTCCCCGACTGGCGGTGACGGTGGATGCGCTCGTGCACCTCCAGCATGAAGGCGTGGAAATGGACGCGGCGCTTGCGCTCCACCGGGGCGGTGTCGAAGAACAGGTCCATCAGCATGGACTTGCCCCGCCCCACCCCGCCGTAGAGATAGAGCCCCTGCGGCGCCTGCGCCGGCTCGGCCCGGCTGCGGGCGAGCCCGAAACGCTCCAGCCAGCCGGTCCGCCCGCCGGCCGCCGCCGGTTGCGGGCGGTAGCCCTTCAGGGCGTTGTAAAGGCTCTGGAACTTCTCGGCGGCCAGCTCCTGGTCCGGATCGGGGCGCAGCGTGCCGGTGCCGCGCCGGGCGCGATAGAGCGAAAGCGGTCCGTCAGGCATGGATTCGCGGGGTCTCGGCTGAAGGAGCCCCCTACCTACCGGAAGCGGCCGGGCGGGGCAACGCCGAAGGGCGCCGGGGCCGGCGCCAGGGCCGGGGCCGGGGCCGGCCTCAGGCGACCACCACCCGGTTGCGGCCCTGCCGCTTGGCCTCGTAGAGCGCGGCGTCGGCCCGGCGCACGGTATGCTCGTAGTCGGGGTGGCCGTCGTGCAGGGCGGCGCCGATGGAGGTGGTCACCGTCAGGTCCTGCCCGGCGCCGACGAAGCGGTGCTCGGCCACCAGCCGGCGCAGGTGGTCCGCCTTCATGCGCAGCGACGCCTCGTCCATCTCGGTCAGCAGGACCAGGAACTCCTCCCCGCCGTAGCGGAACACGAAGTCGCCGGCGCGCACGTTGGCGTGCAGCAGCTCGGCCATGTCCGCCAGCACGGCGTCGCCCGCCTGGTGGCCCATGGTGTCGTTGATCGTCTTGAAATGGTCGGCGTCGATCAGCAGCACCGCGAAGGGCTTGCCGTGCCGCAGCGAGATGTTCACCTCGCGCTGGAAGATCGACGGCATGAAGCGCCGGGTCAAAAGCCGGGTCAGCGGGTCGCGCCCGCCCTCGATCTCCATCGCCTTCTCGATCACCGCGCCCAGCAGGTAGGCGATCTCGGTGACGTCGTTGTTCAGCTCCTTCACGAAGGCCGGGGTCACCCAGCCGCCCTCGGTGGCGGCCTCCACCTTCAGCCGCAGGCGCGTCGTGCGCTCGCGGATGCCGTCCAGCTCGGCGACCTTGCCGAAGGTCAGCTCCGCCTTGTGGTTCAGCCACAGCCCGAAGTCGGAGGATTCGATGGCGGGCGGCTCGGCCCGGTTGCCCTCGTGCGCGAAGAAGGCGACCACCGCGTTGCGCAGCCAGTCGAACAGCGAGGACTTCAGCCGCTCGCCCTCGATGGCGAGGTTCTGGCCGGTCATGAACATCTTCAGCGACTGCTGGTGGCGCACGTTGCCCAGCAGGTCGCCCAGATACGCCTCGTGCATGTTGTCGAGCACGGTGTCCAGCAGCTCGCCCACGAACAGGATGGCTCCCGCCGTCTGGGCGCGGGACAGGTCGGTGACGACCAGCCGCGACGACATCTCCTTCTTGATGATGCGCATGCCGGCGTTGACCAGCGTCAGGGGGATGTTGATGCGCGCGTGGATCAGCCCGACATGGTAGTTCTGCTCCAGCACCTCGGCGATGGCGCTGCCCGACCCGGCGTTGAACAGCCTGCGGATCCACAGCGCCAGGGACGGGCGCAGCCGCTCGTGGACCAGCGCGTGGCTGAGGAAGGCGTTGCTCTCCGCCTGGCCCAGCAGGATCGCGTAGAAGGACTCCGCGATGGCGTCGGCGTCGGCGTCGGCGATGGCCGTGACGCGCGCCAGCACCAGCGGGTCGGTCTCCGCCCACAAGGACGACAGGGCTTCCGCCAGGATCGCGGCCTTGCGGTCTTTCTGGCTGTCCATCCCACACTCCCGTCGCCAGTCGCTTGGCCCGGTTTGTACCGCCGAAGCGGTGTCCGCGGAAAGCGACAATTCACCGGACCGGCTCGCCGCAGGCGGCATCCGTGGCGGCGGGGGGCCGCCCTGCGGTCACGTCCCCGCTATGGCTTTCGCGCAACACTGGAAGCCGATCGCACCGCTGTGGCGATTTGCGCCTTGAGGGGCTTCCGGCGCGCTACCATTAAGGTCGCGCGCGGGAGCCGTGGCGGGAACGGGCCGGCCGGGCGGCGAAGCCCGCGGTGGGGAAGCGTCCGATCCATGACCAGTGCCGATCCTGTCCGCAGCGCGGACCCGCCGCGCCCCACCCTCGGTCTGGTGGAGCGGCTGTTCCAGATGCTGGGCTCGGTGCGCTTCCTGATGACGGCGTCGGGGGCGGCCTTCATCGCCGTCGTCAACGCGCTGATCGGCTACGGCATCTGGCAGCACCACGCGCGGGCCGTGGAGGCCGCCGAACGCTCCACCCGCGAGCTTGCCCGCGTGCTGGAGGAGCAGGCGGCGCGCACGGTCTTCAGCGTGGACCAGCTGTTCAGCGACCTGCTCTACGTGCTGGACATCCATCCGGAGGCGCTTCGGCGGGGCAGCCCCGCGCTGCACGAGCATCTGCGCCGCCGCCGCGACAGCCTCGCCCCGGTCACCGGCCTCGTGGTGGTGGACGGGCAGGGCCGGCTGCTTCACCACTCCGCCGACACCGACCCGCCCGCCGTCGACCTCACCGACCGGCCCTACTTCACGGCGCACCGCGACCGGCCCGACGCCGGCCTCCACATCGGCCCGCTCGCCGCCAGCCGCGTCGTTCCGGGCTCGCTGGTCCTGCCCATCAGCCGGCGCTGGAACCACCCCGACGGCCGTTTCGGCGGCGTGGTCGTCGCCATGATCGACCCCGCACGGCTGGGCGCCGCCATCGAGCCGCTGCGGCTGGGCGCCACCGGCACGGTGACGCTGGCATTGGCCGACGGGACGGTACTGGCGCACCGCCCGGACGCCGGCGGGCGGGGCCTCGCCCAGCTCGGCGACTGGCCGGAGGTCGCCGCCGCAGCGCGGGCCGGCGGCACGGTCACGCTGCACACCGTCCTGCCCACCGACGGGCGCCCCAGCATCGCCGGCGTCCGCCGCGCCGGCGACTATCCCTTCGTCCTGGCCGCCACCCTGCCCCGGGACGAGGCGCTGGCCGACTGGCGGCGCGACAGCGCGGTGTGGGCCCTGATCGGGCTGGCCATGACCGTGGCCATCGCGCTCCTCACCTGGTACGTCGAGCGCCAGCAGGCCCGGCGCGAGCAGGACCAGGAGACGCTGGCGCGCGCCTCGCGCCGCATCAAGGGCATCCTGGACTCCATGGTGGACGCGGTGGTGACCATCGGCCCCCGCGGACGGATCGAGACCTTCAACCCGGCGGCCGAGCGCCTGTTCGGCTACGCCGAGCACGAGGTGGTGGGCCGCAGCGTCGAGATCCTGATCCCGGAGAGCCTGCGCGCCGACCACGACCGCTGGATGGCCGCCTACCGGCCGGACGCCCCCTCGCGGGTCATTGGCGGCGACCGCGAGGTGCAGGCCCAGCGCCGCGACGGCACCCGCTTCCCGATCAACCTCGCGGTCAGCGAGCTGCGCCTGGAGCGGCGGGCGGACGACGCCGAACCCGGCCGGCGCGTCTTCGTCGGCGTGATCCGCGACGTCACCCGGCGCAAGCAGCAGGAGGCGGAACTGCTCGCCTCCAAGAGCCAGGCCGAGATGGCCAACCGCGCCAAGTCCGAGTTCCTGGCGAACATGAGCCACGAGCTGCGCACCCCGCTCAACGCCATCATCGGCTTCTCGGAAATCCTGGACAGCGAGTTCTTCGGCACGCTCAACGAACGCCAGAAAGCCTGCGCCCGCGACATCCACGACAGCGGCCGCCATCTGCTCGACATCGTCAACGCGGTGCTCGACATGTCGAAGATCGAGGCCGGCCGCTACGAGCTGAACGAGGAGATGGTCGATCCCGGCGAGGCGCTGGGGCAATGCCTGATGATGGTCCGCGACCGCGCCGCCGACAACGGCGTCGCCCTGCGCAACGCCCTGGACGGCAGCGTCCCCAGCCTCTGGGTCGACCGCCGCGCCTTCAAGCAGGTGATCCTGAACCTGCTGTCAAACGCCGTGAAGTTCACCCCGGCCGGCGGCAGCGTGACGGTGTCGGCGGTGATCGAGGAGGACGGCGGCCTCGCCCTGTCGGTCGCCGACACCGGGATCGGCATCCCCAAGGCGTTCATGGAGCACCTGTTCCAGCCCTTCCGCCAGGCCGACAACTCCGCCAGCCGCCAGTACGAGGGGTCCGGCCTCGGCCTGTCGATCTCGAAGAACTTCATGGAGATGCACGGCGGCTCGCTGTCCTGCCGGAGCGAGCCGGGCGCCGGCACCACCATGACCGCCCGCCTGCCGGCCGGCCGCGTCCTGGCCCCCGGCGGACCCGACCCCCGGGGCGCCCTCCGCACGGCCGCGGCCGGACAGGAGGCCGCCGGCGGCGCCTGAC
>JAEZHQ010000298.1 GCA_023416455.1 Pseudomonadota bacterium
GCCATGGACCGCAAGGTCGACGCCATGTCCCACGATATCACCACCCTCAAGCAGGACGTTGCCGACCTGAAGACCAGCCATGCCGTGCTGACGGCGCGGCTGGACGAGCAGCGCTTGACCCTCACCCAGATCGGCGGAACGGTGAACGCCCTCATTCCGACCAGGCTCGCGGCGGTGCCGCCGGCGGCGGCGGAATAGCCGGCACGGGGGGCGTTCCTCCGCGTCTTCCCTCTCCCCTCCCCGCGCCGCCCGCCCTTTTCCCGTCACCGGAAGTTCCGGCCCTCCGGGAAGACCGTCGCCGGGCGCCGTGGCGGCCGGTCCTCGTCGGGAGGAAGGGCGGCGGTGGCCAGGCCGGGGGCGGCGTCCCCCAGAAGCTCGCCCAGGCGGTGGGTCAGGTCGAGCAGCCGCTCGACGCGCAGGTGGATGACCGCGCCGTCGGCGCCCGCCTTCTCCAGCAGGCCGGTGGCGGCGAGCAGGCGGGCGCCGAGGATGGCCTTGCGGTGGGCCTCGAAGCGGTCGGGCATGACGACGAGGTTGGCGATCCCGGTCTCGTCCTCCAGCGTGATGAAAACGACGCCGCTCGCGCTGCCCGGCCGCTGGCGCACCAGCACCAGGCCCGCCACGGTCAGCCGCGCGCCGGGGGGCCGCGCGCGCAGCCGCTCCGCCGGGACGATGCCGGGAAGGCCGTCGCGCAGCAGGGCCATGGGATGGGCCTTCAGCGACAGCGACAGGCTGGCGTAGTCCATCACCACATGCTCGCCCGGCGCCATGGCGGGGAGGGTGACGGCGGGCTCGGCCACGCCGGCGGCGCCGAGGGGGGCGAACAGCGGCAGCGGCCGGTCGCCCAGCGCCTTCACCGCCCACAGGGCGGCGCGCCGGTCCAGCCCGGCGGAGCGGAAGGCGTCGGCCCGGGCCAGCCGCTCCAGCACCGCCACCGGCAGCCCGGCGCGCCGCCACAGGTCGTGGGGATCGCGGTAGCCGGCGGCGCCGCGCGCCAGGACGAGGTCGCGGGCGTCCTCCGCGGCCAGCCCCCGGACCAGCCGCAGGCCGAGGCGCAGGGCCAGCCGCCCGCCGCCCGCCTTCCCGCCGCCCGCCTTCCCGCCGCCCGCCTTCCCGTCGTCCCCTTCCGCCGCCGGGCCGGGCGCCGGCACCAGCGTGCAGTCCCAGTCCGAGGCGTTGACGTCCGGCGGCAGCACGATCACGCCGTGCTCGCGGGCGTCGCGGACGATCTGGGCGGGGGCGTAGAAGCCCATGGGCTGGCTGTTCAGAAGCGCCGCGGCGAACACCGCGGGGTGGTGGCATTTGACCCAGGCCGAGACGTAGGCCAGCAGGGCGAAGCTGGCCGCGTGGCTTTCCGGGAAGCCGTATTCGCCGAAGCCCTCGATCTGGCGGAAGCAGCGCTCGGCGAAGGCGCGGTCGTAGTTGCGGGCGAGCATGCCGGCGATGAAGCGGTCGCGGAAGGTGTGGACCAGCCCGGTCCTGCGGAAGGTGGCCATGGCCCGGCGCAGGCGGTCGGCGTCCTCCGCGCTGAAGCCGGCGGCGACGATGGCGATCCGCATCGCCTGCTCCTGGAACAGCGGCACGCCCAGCGTCCGGCCCAGGACCGCCTTCAGCTCCGGCGAGGGGTAGTCCGGCCGTTCCTCCCCGCTGCGGCGGCGCAGGTAGGGGTGGACCATGCCGCCCTGGATCGGGCCGGGCCGCACGATGGCCACCTGGATGACCAGATCGTAGAACTCCTTCGGCCGCAGCCGCGGCAGCATGGACATCTGCGCCCGGCTCTCCACCTGGAAGACGCCCAGGCTGTCGGCCCGGCCCAGCATGGCGTAGACGGCCGGGTCGTCCGGCGGCACGCTCTCCAGGGCCAGCCGCCGGCCGTGGTGCCGCTCCAGCAGGTCGAAGGCCCGGTGCAGGCAGCTCAGCATGCCCAGCGCCAGCACGTCCACCTTCAGGATGCCCAGCGCGTCGATGTCGTCCTTGTCCCACTCGATGGTGGTGCGGTCCTTCATGGCGGCGTTGGCCACCGGGCACAGGTCGGACAGGGGGCCGCGGGTGATGACGAAGCCGCCCACATGCTGCGACAGGTGGCGCGGGAAGCCGATCAGCTCGCGCGCCAGCTCCAGCGTCAGCCGCAGCCGCGGCTCGTCGGGGTCGAGCCCGTACTGGCGGGCGCGCGCGTCGTCCACGCCCTCGCTGCTCCAGCCCCAGATGGAGCCGGACAGGCGGGCCACCAGGTCGGCCGACAGCCCCATGGCCTTGCCCACCTCGCGCAGCGCACCGCGCGCGCGGTAGCGGATCACGGTGGCGGTCAGGCCGGCGCGGTCGCGGCCGTATTTGCCGTAGATGTACTGGATGACCTCCTCGCGCCGCTCATGCTCGAAATCGACGTCGATGTCCGGCGGCTCGTTGCGGGCGGTGGAGATGAAGCGCTCGAACAGCAGGTCGAACTGGGCGGGGTCGATGGCGGTGATGCCCAGGCAGTAGCACACCGCCGAGTTGGCGGCCGAGCCGCGCCCCTGGCAGAGGATGCCCTCGCTCCGGGCGAAGCGCACGATGTCGTGCACCGTCAGGAAATAGGGCGCGTAGCCCAGCCGGCCGATGAGGTCCAGCTCGTGGTCGAGCGCGCGGGCGACCTTGTCGGGCAGGCCGCCGGGGTAGCGCTCCGCCGCCCCCTGCCGGGTCAGCGCGGCCAGCGCCGCCTGCGCGTCGCCGCCGGGCGCGACCTCGTCCGGATACTCGTAGCGCAGCTCCTCCAGGGAGAAGCGGCAGGCATCGGCGATCTCCGCCGTGCGGGCGACGGCGCGGGGGTGGTCGCGGAACAGGCGGGCCATCTCCACCCCCGGCTTCAGATGCCGCTCGGCGTTGGCGGCCAGCCGCCAGCCGGCCGTGTCGATGGTGGTGCCCGTGCGGATGCAGGTCATCACGTCGACCAGGGGGCGGCGGGCGGGGCTGTGGAACAGAACGTCGTTGGTCGCCACCAGCGGCACCCGCTCGGCCTCCGCCAGATCGGCCAGCCAGGCCAGCCGCCGGGCGTCGTCGCCGCGGTAGCGGTGGCTGGCCGCCAGATGCAGCCGGCGGCCCAGCCCCGCCCGCCAGGCCCGCAGCTCCGGCACGAAGGCGGGGTCGCGTTGTTCCGGCGGGACCAGCAGGAACAGCAGGCCCTCGGCGTGCTCCAGGACGTCCCCGCGGGCGAGGAAGCATTCCCCCTTGGGCGCCCGCCGCTTGCCCAGCGTCAGCAGGCGGGACAGCCGCCCGTAGGCGGTGCGGTCGGTGGGGTAGGCGAGCAGGCTGGCCGCGTCGGTGAGGTCGAGCCGGCAGCCCACCACCAGCCGCAGCCCGTGCCGGCGGGCGGCGGCGTGGGCCTGCACCACCCCGGCCAGCGTGTTGCGGTCGGTCACCGCGACGGCGGCGTGGCCGAGGGCGGCGGCGGTCAGGGCCAGCTCGTCCGGGTGCGACGCCCCCTCCAGGAAGGTGAAGGCGGTGGTGACCTGAAGCTCGGCGTAGGGGATCATCCGGGTCACCCGAAGAAGCCGTGCAGGAACCACGGCGCCGGGGCGCCGGGCCGGTAGAGCCCCCGGCGGAAGACCCAGAAGCGGCGGCCCTCCACATCCTCCAGCCGGTAATAGTCGCGCGGCTCGCCGTCGCGCCGCCACCATTCCGCGGCGATGCGCTCCGGCCCGTCGGCGCGGCGCACGCGGTGGGCGGCGCCGCGCCAGCGGAACAGCACGGGCGGGTCGTCGGGGACGGGGGCCATGGCCTCGATGGGCTCGGGCGGGGCGAGGAGCCGCAC
>JAEZHQ010000033.1 GCA_023416455.1 Pseudomonadota bacterium
GGCGGGCACCGTCGCGGAAGCCCTCGGCCTCGGTCTCGCCGCCGCGCAGCGCGCGCGCGCGCAGGACGCCCGCGCCCTCCAGTGGGCGCGGCACGCCCGTCTGCTGGAGTGGATCGCCGGCGTCGACGGGGTCGTGGAGGCGCTGACCGCCGGGCCGGTCACGCCGGCCGACCTGTTCGGCGCCTCCGGCGCCGCCGTGGTCGACGCCCGGGCCGTCACCACCCTGGGCGATGCGCCGCCCGCCGCCGCCGTCGAGCGGCTGGCCGCCTGGCTGCGCGGCACGATGCGCGAGACCGTCTACGCCACCGACCGCCTGCCCGCCCTGTTCCCGGAGTTTGGCCTTCACGGCGGGCGGGCGGGCGGCCTGCTCGCGCTGTCGGCGGGGGAGGAGCGCCGGCACCTCGTCCTCTGGTTCCGCCCGTCCGCCGGCGGGCCGGCGGGTGAAGGGCGGGACGCCGCCGCCCCCTGGGAGCCGTGGTCCGTCGACATGGCGCGCAGCCTGGGCGCGGCGCTGGACGGGCTGGCCGGGCGCCAGCGCCGTGCCGAGGCCCGTGAGGCCGAGTGGCGGCGGGGCGAGCGGATGCGCGCCGACATGCTGGCGACCCTGAGCCACGAGCTGCGCACGCCGCTGAACGCCATCGTCGGCGTGTGCGGGCTGCTGCTGGAGCCGCAGGGAGGCCCGCTGGGCGAGCGGCAGCGCGACCACATCCGCAACGTCGCGGCCTCTGGCAGCCACGCGCTGGAACTGATCAACGACGTTCTCGACCTGGCGAAGTGCGAGTCCGGCCGCGCCGAGCTGCATGACGAGGCGGTCGACGTCGCCACCTTCATCGGCGAGGTGCACGCCCTCCAGGAGCACGCCCTCGTCTCCGCCGGCCTGCGCTTCGACGCCAGCCTGCCGCGGCCACTGCCGCAGCTCCGGGCCGACCGGCGCGCGCTGCGCCAGATGCTGCTGAATCTCGTCGCCAACGCCGTCGCCTTCACCCCCAAGGGCGGCCGCATCCTGGTCGAGGTGGCGCGGTTCGACGGCGGGCTCACGCTCACCGTCGCCGACACCGGGATCGGCATCGCCGCCGAGCATCTGGGCCTGGTGCTGGAGCCGTTCCGTCAGGCGCCAGGGCCGCGCAAGCAAGACCACACCGGCACCGGTCTCGGGCTGGCCATCGTGCGGTCGCTGGTCGAGGCGCACGGCGGCCGGCTGACGCTGAGCAGCGTGCTGGGCCAGGGCACCCGGGCCTCCCTCCACTTTCCAGCGGAGCGGGTCATTGGTTGTCGCTGACGAAACGCCGGGAACCCGCAAGCGGGGATTCGTCCGGGACTTCGCGCCCGGGTGGAAGGGGATGGCCGCCTGCCAGCCCGGCGGTAACGACAAATTAACCGTCGCGGCTTATCAGAAAAAGGGTTATACCGGCCCCCGGCGAATCCGCTCGTGGGGAAATCTTTGCGTCCAGGACGGGCGTCAGCCCCGGGAGGGTTTCGATGTATGCGGAACCGAAAAGCCTCACGATGACCATGGCGGACGGCAAGACGGCGAAGCGTGTTCTCATCGTCGAGGACAACGAGCTGAACATGAAGCTCTTCCACGATCTGCTGGAAGCGCACGGCTACGACACCCTGCAGACCCGGGACGGCATGGAGGCGCTGAAGCTGGCGCGCCAGCACCGCCCCGACCTGATCCTCATGGACATCCAGCTTCCCGAGGTGTCGGGCCTGGAGGTCACCAAATGGATCAAAGAGGACGAAGCCCTCAAGTCCATTCCGATCATCGCCGTCACGGCCTTCGCGATGAAAGGCGACGAAGAGAAGATCCGGGAAGGCGGCTGCGAAGATTACATCGCCAAGCCGATTTCGGTGGCCCGCTTCCTTGAAGCCGTCCACAAGTTCCTTGACTAGCGGTCATTCACGGATCGGATTTCACCCTCCATGTCGGCTCGTGTCCTTGTCGTCGATGATGTGCTGCCGAACGTCAAGCTGCTGGCGGCCAAGCTGACGCGCGAGTATTTCGAGGTCATCACCGCCTACAACGGCCCCGAGGCCCTGGAGCTGGTCCGTCGCGAAGCGCCGGACATCGTCCTTCTGGACGTCATGATGCCGGGCATGGACGGGTTCGAGGTGTGCGAGAAGATCCGCTCCGATCCCGCGACCATGCACATCCCGGTGGTGATGGTGACCGCCCTGTCCGACATCGCCGACCGCGTGCGCGGGCTGGAGGCCGGGGCCGACGATTTCCTGACCAAGCCGGTGAACGACATCGCGCTGTTCGCGCGGGTGCGCTCGCTCGTCCGCCTGAAGATGATGATGGACGAGTGGCGGCTGCGCGAAAGCACCTCCGGCCAGTTCGGCGTGATCGAGCGCACGGGGACGCTGCAAAGCGAATCCCACGAGCGCGCGCGCGTTCTGGTCCTGGAGGACTCGGCGCTCGACCTGGAGAAGATCACCAGCACGCTGCAGCGCGACCACGACCAGATCCAGTCGGCCGACAGCTGCGCCAAGGCGCTGGAGCGTGCGCTGAGCGACGATCCGGAGCTGGTGGTGATCAGCCTGACCCTGCTGAACGAAGACGGGTTGCGGCTGTGCTCGCAGCTGCGCTCGCACGAGCGCACGCGCCAGGTGCCGATCCTGCTGGTGGTGGACGAGGGCGACCTCGCCCGCGTCGCCAAGGGGCTGGAGCTGGGCGCCAACGACTACGTCATCAAGCCGATCGACCGCAACGAACTGCTCGCCCGCGCCCGCACCCAGATCCGGCGCAAGCGCTATCAGGAACGGCTGCGCGCCAACTACGAGCAGAGCCTGTCGATGGCGCTGACCGACAGCCTGACCGGAGTCTTCAACCGGCGCTACGTCAACGCCCATCTGCCCCGTCTGCTGGAGCGGGCGATCGACAGCCACAAGCCGGTGTCGATCCTGATGTTCGACATCGACCATTTCAAGATCGTCAACGACAGCTACGGGCACACCGTCGGCGACGAGGTCCTGAAGGAGGTCTCGGCCCGCGCCAGCCGCAACCTGCGCACCTTCGACCTTGTGGCGCGGCTGGGCGGCGAGGAGTTCGTCGTCATCCTGCCCGACACCGACGGCGAGGCCGCCCTGACCGTGGCGGAGCGGCTGCGCAACCGCATCGGCGGCGCCCCCTTCGCCATCTCGGCCGCGGTCGGGGAGGTGTCGGTCACCGTGTCCATCGGCATCTCCGTCGGCGGCCGGCTGGGCGACACCGCGGATGCCCTGATCCGCCGCGCCGACGAAGCGCTGTACGAGGCCAAGCGGTCCGGCCGGAACTGCGTCATGGCCGATCCCCGCGCCGCCCTCATCGGCCAGCCGAGTCCCGCCTCGCCCTCCTGAACGGCGCCCCGATCGCTGGGGGTGCCCCTTCATCCACGGCGGGCCGCTCCCGGCGGCGGGCAACCGATGCCGGCGGGCGGAAGCGCTGATTCACGGCGCGTGATCAAATCGCCTTCGGCACAACATCGCGTCAGGGTGATGAAGGGCACAGATGTGCCGCGGTTGCGACGCGGATACGCCCTTTGCAACATCGGACGGCGTGTCGTCCCGACGCAGTCCTGCGCATCGGCGCACCGGAAAGACGGCAATCAGAACGGATATGCTGTTCATCGGCGACCGTGGGTCAGGTCGTGCAAGCCACGGCGCAGAATGGCAAGCCACTGTGCATCCGGTGGCTCCATCCCAAAGTGCGGCGTCAGGTTTAAATCGATGATCGTATGATGTTCGCCGTCATGAACGACATCCAGGCAAAAATAGTCGAAGGGATAATGAGAGATAAACCCGGCTATTTGCTGCCACAGATCCTTCGGAAAATCGCCTATGTTGCAACACTCGACATTCAGTTGCCTGCGGTCGACATAAGCCCAACGATCGTCCGGATGCTCATTTTCCTTTTTTATCAAGTCCTTGCTGTGGGCCAGGATGCAGATCAGCGCGTCGCCGCAGCCGTAAACGCGATACAATGTATCGTCGTAGGAAATGTAATTCTCGATCACCAGATGGGGATTGTCCCACCAGGCCGGGTCGATCTCGTCGCGGCGTTTCAGCTGGTAATCATCCCAGCTGCGTATTGGGCAGTCGGGCTGCAATGAGAAAACCGGTTGCAGTTCGGCCGGCAGCCGGCGTTCGGCCTTGCCACCGTAATTCAAGTTCGTCTTGACGAACAAACGCTGGTCATCCGGTCCGTGCCGCAGCGCGCGCGCGCAGCGCAAACCTGCACGCTCCAGCATCGCATGCAGCGTGCGCTTGCGCATGTCCGCCAAGCCTGCATTGAGCACCCTGGTGCCCTTCTGCGCCAGCCTTTGCTCGAACTCGGCGCGCCGGTGCGGGAACAGCGCTGAATGTGACAGGCAATGATGAAACAGCACAGCATTGACGTCGGGGCCGCAAGCCGCGTTCAGCACTGTCCACTCATCGTCCCATCGAGCCTCGCAATGCAGCTCCACCAAGTGGCTGATCAAATAACCCTGCCATGATGTCCATCCATACACTAGAATATTCTTCAGCTTTTCCATTGTGTCTTCTTGTGCATTTATTTCCGCAAACCAGCCACCGCCGCCGCTTTGCCATCATGGCGTCGATGCATAAATCGGCAAGCTTCATTGCGCGGACCTATATCGTCCCACTGTTTTTGGCGTCAAGCGACAGTGGAATTTGTTGACCCCTGTGGTTCATTGGATTGATGACCGCAGGACTTTTCTGTGAAACCGTGACAGCGGGTCGTGGGCTTCGTCTAGCGCGTAAAAATTAACACGTTTCCGATAAAACGCGACGTATCTGGCTAAATACATGCGGAGCGTTGATCAACAATATTGCAATTATATTTTGCCAAAGCGCTTTCCGTTCTAAAGAAAGCGGCATTCTCTTATGTAAAGGTTTCTTTTTTGGCATCCTTCTGGAAAGCGAGGTGGCCGATTTGCCTGCCGAGGCGGTTGCGGCCGGATGGCAGGGCCATAAATCAGGACTTTCCGGCCCTGGCATCACAGCCGGGGCTTTCCAAGGCCGATGATCCGTGATTCGATTCCCCATCACCAGATGGTGGAACGAATCCCGGCGGTGTTGCCGATCCCGGACGACCCGGGCGCCAGCGCGGTGCGTGCCCTGGCGCGGCGGTATGAGGCCATCGTGTCGGCGGTGCCACGGCAGCCGCCGTCCTCGCAAATCCTGAATTAAAATTCCAGAAAAATGCAGGAACTCTGAAGAAGCGAAGGGCAACAAAAAAGCCGCCCCATGGGGCGGCTTTTTCGGCGGCTCGCCGAAGCCTTACTTGATCTTGGCTTCCTTGAAGTCGACGTGCTTGCGCACCACCGGGTCGTACTTGCGGAACGACAGCTTCTCGGTGGTCTTCTTCGGGTTCTTCTTCTTGACGTAGAAGAAACCGGTGTCAGCCGTGCTCACCAGCTTGATGAGGACGGTGTTCTGCTTGGCCAT
>JAEZHQ010000051.1 GCA_023416455.1 Pseudomonadota bacterium
CGGCGGCGGGGGGCGGCGCCGCCGGCTGGGGCGGCTTCTCCGGTGTCCCCGCCGGTGCCGGTGCCGCCGCCTGCGCCTCGGCCGGGGCCATGCGGATCAGCGGGGCGAAGACGAAGCCCTCGGAGCCGTCGGCCAGGGCCACCCGGTACCAGTTGGCGCCGGGCACGCGGCCGAGCACCCGCAAGGCGGTGTTGTGCGGCAGGTTGGCGATGCGCGCGGCGCTGTTGGCCGGGGCGGCGCGCAGGTTGGCGTCGGAGACGGTGAGGTAGGCCCCCTCCTCCACCGGGTCCAGCCGGACCGCCGCTGCCGCCGGCGCCGCGGTTTCCTCCGCGGGCGGCGGTGCCGTGGCGGGCGGCGGTGCCGTGGCGGCCGTCTTGCTGGCGCCGCCCGCCCCGTCCTTGCCGGCCATGGTCAGGGCTTCCAGCCTCTGCCGGGCCGGGGCTGCGTGGGCGCCCCGGCCGAACAGCTGGAGGTAGGCTTCCAGGTCGGCGGCCTCGCTGCTCTCCTTCACCGTGTTCCACACCGCCTCGTCCAGTCCGGAGGACGGGACGGCGGAGCCGGGCGGGGCGATCTCCAGCCGAATGGTGGCGACGGCGCGCCCGCCCCGGCCGTCCTCGACCTGATAGGCGAAGGTCCCGGCGGGGCCGGGGGCCGACAGCTCGGGGTCGAAGGTCAGCCGGCTCAGCGTGTCGGCGGCCAGCCGGTCGCTGAGGCGGACCAGGGCGGCGCCGTCCTTGACCTTGCCCCGCTCGGGCACGGCGGTGACGGTGATGGTCAGCGGATCGCCGTCGGGGTCGGTCGGCGGCTCGATGTTCAGCGGGTTCGGCTGCGCGCGCAGCGTGCGCTCCGCCGCCACCGCCGGCGGCCGGTTGCTGGGCTTGATGGTGATCCTGACGCCGCCGCGCACGACGCCGCCGCGCCCGTCCATGACGGCGAAGTCGAAGCTGCCGGCCTCGCCCAGGTGGGTGGCGTCGGCTTTGAAGCTGGTGGCGGCCAGCTGCTCCACCGTCAGATAGTCGCCGATCAGGACGACGCGGTCGCCGATGCGCACGCTGCCGCCGCGCGGCAGGCCGCTGACCTGGGCGAACAGCTGGTCGTCGTCGGGGTCGGTCGGCCGCCCGATGCGCAGCGGCTCGGCGTCGGCCCGGTCGAGGACCTCCAGCGCGCTGATCGCGCCCAGCACCGGTTCCCGGTTGGGCGGGCGCGGGTTGAAGTAGAAGGGGGTGGCGCCGAGCGAGCCGAAGATGTACGGCTCCTGCCGGCCGTTGGTCAGCTGCTTCACGCTGTCGCGCACGTTGCGGAAGAACAGGCTGAGTTCCAGCCCCGGAGTCTCCAGGTGCTGGAGAAGCGCGGTCGTGTAGGGGCTGTGCGCGCCCTCCCCGTCCTCGGCGAGCTGGTCGGCGCGGGTGGCCATGGCGACCAGCGTGTCGCTGGGGGTGTCGTCGACGCGGGCGAAGCCGTAGTTCACCGGCGTGCGGTTCTGCCCGGCCTGCTTCAGGCGGTCGACGAAGGGGTTGTTGCGGCAGGCGTCGAGCATCAGGATGCCCAGCTTGCGCGCCTGCGACAGCTCGCCCAGCAGCAGGTTGAGCGGCAGCGCCTCGTAGACGAGGTCGCGCTCGCGCTCCAGCCGGGCGTCGGCGGGAACGAGGTAGTTGTTGCCGCCGACCTGGATGCCGTGGCCGGCGTAGAAGATCACCGCCACCTCGGCCTGCGCGGCCCTGATGCCGAAATCGCGCAGCGCGCGCTCGAAGGCGCGGTTGTCGAGGTCGAACTTCACCTCGACCTCGAACCCCAGCTTGCCCAGGGTGGCGGCGATGGCCTTCGCGTCGTTGGGCGGGTTGGACAGCTCGGGCGCGGATTCGTACTTGCCGATGCCGACGACCAGCGCGATGCGCTTGTCCTGGGCGTGAACGTCGGCCACGCCGGACAGGACCAGGACAACCAGCCACACCCACAGGCCCAGCCAGCGCCGCGCCAATCGTCCCTCCATCGCCACGCCGCCCTCCCATCACGGAAGGCCGCCGGTCCGCACCCCGACAGCAGGAAGCGACCGCGGCGGACGGGACCGCGGCCGGATCGATTGTTGTTTCTTTGGCTGGAAGCTTATTCTTTTATAAGCCGTTGACCAAGCGGCCATTCAGCCTACCCCAGAAAACGGGGCCTGATGCCCGGCGTTGGGATTGCTCCTTCCGCGGCTCCGGCGGCCCGTCATACCGGCGGCGCATGAACACTTCCATTGAGCGCCGTCCGTATCATTCGCCGGCCTCGGCGGCGGGCATCGCCGGCGGCTCCGGGTCGTCGAGGACGAGCCAGATGCGCACGGCGTTGCGCTTGCCCTTCAGCGCCACCTCACCCACGGGCAGGCCGCGGACCCGCCCCTCCACCGCCCGCCAGGTCGGCTCGCCGATGACGATGCGGCAGTGGGCGGAGGAGCGCATGCCCACCGTCTTGCCCAGGCTCTCCAGCCGGGCGGCGGTGTTGGCGGTGTCGCCGAGCAGCGAATACTCCATGTGCCGCAGGCCGCCCAGGCTGCCGGCCACCAGCGGGCCGGTGTGGATGCCAACCCGGATGCCCACGGGGGGCAGGCCCTCCGCCTGCCAGCGGCGGTTCAGCGCGCCCAGCTCCCGGCCCATCTGGAGGGCGCAGCGCACCGCGCGGTCGGCGTCGGCATCGATCTCGGCCTGGCTGGTGCGCGCGACGGGGGCGCCGAACACCGCCAGGATGGCGTCGCCGACGAAGCGCAGCACGATCCCCTCATGGGCGGCGACGACGCGGACCATGGCGTCCAGATAGCCCTCCAGCCAGCGGATCAGCGGCTCCGGCTCCAGCGCCTCGCAGACGGTGGTGAAGCCCTCGACGTCGGAGAAGAGGACGGTGGCGGTCAGCTGCTGGGGGCGCGGCCGGCCGCCGGCCAGGAAGGTGTCACGCTCGCGCCAGACCGCCTCGGCGACCGGCTGCGAGACGTGGTTGGCGAACAGGCGCATCAGGTTGCGGCGGTCGGCGCGCTCGCGCAGCGACAGATGCGCGGCCATCGCCGCGATGCCGCCCAGCCAGGCCGCCGACGGCGCCATCATCGGAACCAGCGGGCCGCCCTGGGCGAACAGCGCCAGCGCCGCCGCCCACAGCCCGCACAGCCCGAGCAGGCC
>JAEZHQ010000094.1 GCA_023416455.1 Pseudomonadota bacterium
GACCTGGAGCGCGGCAAGGGCGAGCTGCGCATCTCCATGACCGACTACGACGCCTTCCAGGTCGGCAAGAACATCGCGGTCACGCCGGGCAAGGTCGTCTTCCAGACCAGCCTGATGCAGCTCATCCAGTACACGCCGACCACCGCCGAGGTCAACAAGCGGCCGCTGATGATCGTGCCGCCCTGGATCAACAAATACTACATCCTGGATCTGCGCGAGAAGAACAGCTTCATCAAGTGGGCGGTCGACCAGGGCCACACCGTCTTCGTCCTGTCCTGGGTCAACCCGGACGAGACGCTGGCGGCCAAGAGCTTCGAAGACTACATGTTCGAAGGCCCGCTGGCGGCGCTGGACGCCATCGAGAAGATCACCGGCGAGAAGGACGTGAACGCCATCGGCTACTGCCTGGGCGGCACGCTGCTGGGTTCGACCCTCGCCTACATGACCGCCAAGGGCGACGGCCGCATCAAGTCGGCGACCTTCTTCACCACCATGCTCGACTTCACCGAGGCCGGCGAGCTGTCCGTCTTCATCGACGAGGAGCAGTTGACCTTCATCGAGAACCAGATGGCCGAGCAGGGCTATCTCGACGGCTCGAAGATGGCGACGACCTTCAACATGCTGCGCGCCAACGACCTCATCTGGTCGTTCGTGGTCAACAACTACCTGCTGGGCAAGGATCCCTTCCCCTTCGACCTGCTGTACTGGAACAGCGACAGCACCCGCATGCCGGCGGCGATGCACAGCTTCTACCTGCGCAACATGTACCAGCGGAACCTGCTGGCCCGCCCCGGCGGCATCACCCTGGGCGGCGTTCCCATCGACCTGCGCACGGTGAAGGTGCCGTCCTTCTTCCTGTCCGCCCGCGAGGACCACATCGCGCCCTGGAAGAGCACCTACATGGGCGCCAACCTGCTCGGCGGCCCGGTCAAGTTCGTCCTGGCGGCCTCCGGCCACATCGCCGGCGTGGTCAACCCGCCGGCGGCCGAGAAATATTGCTACTGGACCAACGCCAAGCTGCCGAAGGCCTCGGACGACTGGCTGAAGACGGCCGAGCAGACCCCCGGCTCCTGGTGGCCGGAATGGAACAAGTGGGTCTCCAAGTTCGCCGAGGGCAAGGTCCCGGCCCGCGACCCGGAGAAGGGCGGCCTGCCCGCCCTGGAGGACGCACCGGGCTCCTACGCCAAGGTGCGGATCGCCTGATCGCCTGCGCGACCGGCCAAAGAAAAAGGCCCCGGGTCATCCCCGGGGCCTTTATCTTTGGCCGGTTTTCTCTGGCCGCCGGCCCCTCCCGCTGCCGCGGCGGAAGGGGCCGGAACGGCCGTCGTCTCGTGCCCAGGGCGTTCGACGGCGGGAGCCGCAAACGCCCCCGCTATCAGGACGAGGGCGCGCCGGCGCCGCGCGGCAGGATCTGGGCGCGGCGGTTCGACGGTTCACGCACGTTCGGGCCGGTCTGAACCAGGAGCTGGTTCTCACCGCGGCCCTCGGTGGTGATGTTGGCGGCCGGGATGCCCTTGGCGACCAGCGCCTGGCGCACCGAATCCGCGCGGCGGACCGACAGGCGCTGGTTGTAGGCCGGCGAGCCGGAGGTGTCGGTGTGGCCGATCACATGGACGCGGGTGTCGGCACCACGGCCGATGGCGGCGGCGGCGTCGCCGATCACACGGTCGGCGGCGGGCGTGATGTTCGACTTATCCCAGTCGAAGAACACCAGATACTCGGTCTGGGCGCGCACCGCCGGGGCCGCGGGGGCCGCCGCCGGGGCCACCGGGCACGGGGTGCTGCCCTGGTGGATGGCGTAGCCGCCGCCGGCGGTGCGAACCGGGGTGTTGCCCCAGCCGATCACGGGGTTGCACCAGACCTCGGTGGTGGCGGTCTGGGCCTGGGCGCCGGCCGACAGGCCGATGGCGAGAATGGCGGCCGGAACAGCGGCCAAACCAGTGCGGATAAACATCTTCATTTTTTCCACTCCCTTCAAGATCCCCTCCGGCCGGTTGGGCCCGCGGGGGATGAACCGTGGTTACGATAAGTCATACCGCGAGCGAGCGAAGGGACAAAACGCGAAACATGTGGGGAGTGTTGCAATTCCGACATCCCTTCCGTAAGTTCTAGGCAGAAGGCCGGAGTTTTGCGTGGCATTTCCGCATCACTCCTGTGACAGCAACACGCACTGCGGGTCAGGCACCGCGATAATCTCGCGCCAGCCGGACGTAATTCCGGGCCGAAACGGGGAAGAAGGCAAGATCGGCCTCGGTCAGGGCGCGAATCGGACGCGCCGGGCTGCCCGCCCAGAGGTGGCCGGCCGCCACCCGCTTGCCGGGGGTGACCAGCGCGCCGGCCGCCACCATGGCGCCCGATTCCACGATGGCGCCGTCCATGATGCAGGCCTTCATGCCGACGAAGCAGCCGCTTTCCAGCGTGCAGGCGTGCAGCAGGGCCATGTGGCCGATGGTGATGTCGTCGCCGATGTAGGTCCCCTGCCCCTCGGCGGCGACGTGGACGATGGTGCCGTCCTGGATGTTGGTGCGTGCGCCGATGCGGATCTCGTTGACGTCGCCGCGCAGGACGCAGTTGAACCAGACGCCGCTGTCCGGCCCGATCTCGACGTCGCCGATCACGGTGGCGGTCGGCGCGACGAAGGCGCCGGCGTCGATCCGCGGCAGAATCCCTTTGTAGGGCATGATCAGACCGGACATGCTCGCTCCCGTCGTTGCTCCCGCGGGTCCGCCGGCGGCCGGCACCGGCGGCGCCGCACCCGCCCTCCCCGTCCCCCCATTGCTCAGGGGAACAGGGGCGCCTGCTCCAGGCCGGTGGTCTCGACCAGGCCGAACTGGACGTTCATGTTCTGGATGGCCTGGCCCGACGCGCCCTTCACCAGATTGTCAATGACCGACACGATGATGGCCCCGCGCGGGGTGCGGTCCGGGAACACGCCGATCAGCGCGTGGTTGGAGGCGCGGACGTGGCGGGTCGCCGGGGCGACGCCGGCCGGCGTCACGGCGACGAACGGCTCGTCGGCGTAGCGCTTGGCCAGCGCCTCGCGCAGGTCGTCCGCGTTGGCGCCGTCGGCCATGCGGACGTAGATCGTCGCCAGCATGCCCCGGTTCATCGGCACCAGATGGGGGGTGAAGGACACCGTCACCGGCCGCCCGGCGGCCAGGCGCAGCTCCTGCTCGATCTCCGGCATGTGGCGGTGGTGGCCGACGCCGTAGGCGTTGAAGCCCTCCGACACCTCGGTGAACAGGTTCTGCTGCTTGGCGTCGCGGCCGGCGCCCGAGACGCCCGACTTGGCGTCGATGACGATGCCGCCCGGCTCGATCAGGTTCTCCAGAAGCAGCGGCAGAAGGGGCAGCAGCGAGCAGGTCGGGTAGCAGCCGGGATTGGCGACGACACGGGCCTTGCGCACGCCCTGGCGGTTGAACTCCGTCAGGCCATAGGTGACCTCCTTCTGAAGCTCCACCGCGCGATGCTCGTGCCCGTACCAGACGGCGTATTCGGCGGGATCGGCGAGGCGGAAATCGGCCGACAGGTCGACCACCTTGACGCTGCGCGGCAGGCCGGCGACGACCTCCTGCGTGGTGCCGTGCGGCAGCGCGCAGAACACGGCGTCGAGCCGGTCCCAGTTCACCGCCTCGATCTTCACCAGGCCGGGCAGAGGATAGCCGGCCAGATGGGGGAACACCTCCGCCATCGGCTTCCCGGCCTGGCGCTCGGCGGTCAGCGCGGCGATCTCCACACCCGGGTGGCGCAGCAGCAGGCGCACCAGCTCGGCGCCGGTGTAGCCGGACGCGCCCAGGATGCCGACGCGGATCGGGGTGTTGTCGTAAGCCATGGGACGATGAACCTCTCGACGCACAAGGACTAAGGAGGCGGACCCAACGAGAAAGGGGCGCCCCGGCCGGGGCGCCCCTCGCTTGTACCGCACCGGCCTGTGGGCGCGGAAGTGCCTTAACGCTTCGAGAACTGGAAGCTGCGGCGGGCCTTGGCGCGGCCGTACTTCTTGCGCTCGACGACGCGGGCGTCGCGGGTCAGGAAGCCGGCGGCCTTCAGCGGCGGGCGCAGGGCCGGCTCGAAATAGGTCAGCGCCTTGGAGATGCCATGGCGGACGGCGCCGGCCTGGCCCGACAGGCCGCCGCCGGCGACGGTGACCAGCACGTCGTACTGGCCGACGCGGTCGGCGATGCCGAAGGGCTGGGCGATCATCATGCGCAGCACCGGGCGGGCGAAATAGACCTCCTGGTCGCGGCCGTTGACGGTGATCTTGCCGGAGCCCGGCTTGATCCACACGCGGGCGACGGCGTCCTTGCGCTTGCCGGTGGCGTAGGCGCGGCCATGGGCGTCCAGCTTGGGCTCGGCGACCTCGGCGGAAGCCCCGGCCGGAGCGGCGGCGCCCGTCAGATCCTTCAGGCTGGAAAGGGTGGTGGTGACCTGGGCCATGGGATTACGCGCTCCGCTTGTTCTTCGGGTTCAGGGCGCCGACGTCGAGGACGGTCGGCTGCTGCGCCTCATGCGGGTGGACAGCGCCCTTGTAGACCTTGAGGTGAGTCATCTGCTTGCGGCCCAGCGGCCCGCGCGGGACCATCCGCTCGACGGCCTTCTCGATGACCCGCTCCGGATACTTGCCGTCGAGGATCTGGCCCTTGGAACGGCCCTTGATGCCGCCGGGGTAGCCGGTGTGCCAGTAGAAGATGTCGTCCTGGCGCTTGTTGCCGGTCAGCTTCACCTTCTCCGCGTTGATGACGACGATATGATCGCCGCAGTCCATGTGCGGGGTGTAGGTCGGCTTGTTCTTGCCGCGCAGGATGTTCGCCAGGATGCTGGCAAGCCGCCCGAGGACGAGGCCGTCGGCATCGACGACGTACCACTTCTTCTCGATGTCGGTCGGCTTCAGATTGAAGGTCTTCATCGCCACACTCGTTGACTGCTGTCGTGGATCGGCAGGCCGCCGAATCCCCGCGGCGCCGAAGCGGCCGGCTTTGTACGGCCTTGCGCCCTCCGCTGTCAACGGAAAAAGAACCTCCGGAAATCAACGGCTTGGCGACAGGGTATCATGATACCGCGAAAGCAAAGCCGTTGATATCAAAAGAACTTTCAGCCCTCCTCGGGGGCCTGGTATCCGGATACCGCAAGGGTGACCGGTTCGTGCGGCGGAATCGAGTAGGTGCCGGTGGCGTGCGCCACCGGCTCCGGATCGCCCTCGGAGAAGAGGATGACCTCGCCGTAGGCCAGCCGCCGGCCGATCTTCAGGATGCGGCAGTCGGCGCTGAGGGCGACCGGGGCCGGCCGGCGCAGGAAGTTGATGGTCATGCTGCTGGTCACCGCCATCTCGACCCGGCCGATCAGGCTGAGCACGGCGCCGTAGAGGGCGACGTCGGCCAGCCCGAACATGGCCGGGCCGGTGACGGTGCCGCCGGGACGGACGAAATCGTCCTTGTAGGGCATCCTCATGCGGACGGTGCCGGCGCCCAGCCGCTCGATGGTGATGCCGAAGGCGCCGACGAGCGGCACGCCCTCGCGGATCAGGGATTCCAGCTCGTCGATGGAAATGGCGGTTGTTGTGGTGCTCATGGCCCACCGATGCCTTGTTGTTGGAAGGAGGGGTTGGACGGACGCGCCCCGAACCGGCGCCCCCCGAAGCGCCGGCCGGCGTCCGGAGGCGTCAGTCTAAGCCGGTTACCCCGGAGCGGGCCATAGGCCCCCGGCCGCCCCAGGCCGAATCCCATTTTCACAGATTACTTTATGGCTTAATTGACAGACGGCGCAAATAAACATGTTGAATTCGCTGCGGGGCTGGCGTCTCATGGCTGGGTCCTGAACACGCCCGCTGTCGCGGCGCCGGCCGGCGGGCTACTCTCCCCGGCCAAGCGTCGAGGAAACGGGGAGTCATGAAGACGATGAGCGCGACCGATCCCACCGCTGCCGAAGCCGCCGCCCCTCCGGTCCTGCGGGAGGACCGCGACGGCGTGGCCACGCTCACCCTCAACCGGCCGCAGGCCCGCAACGCGCTGTCGGTGGCCCTGATGGGCGCCCTCCAGACGGAGTTGGAGGCCATCCACGCCGACCGCGGCATCCGCGCCGTCGTGCTGGCCGGCAACGGCCCCGCCTTCTGCGCCGGGCACGACCTGAAGGAGATGCGCGCCAGCCCGTCGCGCGCCGCCTACGAGGCGCTGTTCGCCCAGTGCGCCAGGCTCATGCTCACCATCACCCGGCTCCGCCAGCCGGTGATCGCCAAGGTGCACGGCACCGCCACGGCGGCCGGCTGCCAGCTCGTTGCCACCTGCGACCTCGCCTACTGCGCCGACGGCGCGCGCTTCGCCACGCCCGGCGTCAACATCGGCCTGTTCTGCTCCACCCCCATGGTGGCGCTGACCCGCGCGGTCGGCCGCAAGGCGGCAATGGAGATGCTCCTCCTCGGCGAGCCCATCGACGCCGCCGAGGCGCGGAGCATCGGCCTCGTCAACCGCGCCGTCCCGGCCGACCGGCTGGACGCCACGGTGGCGGCGGCGGCCGCGGCGATCGCGTCGAAGTCGCCGCTGACGCTTGCGGTCGGCAAGGAGGCCTTCCACCGCCAGATCGACCTCGACCTGGAGGCGGCCTACGCCTACACCGCCCGGGTGATGACCGAGAACATGCTGGCCCGCGACGCGGCCGAGGGCATCGACGCCTTCCTGGAGAAGCGCGCGCCGGTGTGGTGCGGCCAATGACCGGCCACGCCTCCTACAGCGACGACCACATCCGCGCCGTGCTGGAGCGGGTGCGGAGCATCGCCATCGTCGGCGCCAGCGACGACCCGGTGAAGGCCAGCTTCTTCGTGCTGAAGTACCTGCGGGAGAAGGGCTACCGCGTCATCCCGGTCAACCCCCGGCTGGCCGGCCGGACCATCCTCGGCGAGCCGGTCCACGCCGCCCTGGGCGACCTGCCGGAACCGCCGGACATGGTGGACATCTTCCGCAACGCCGCCGCCGCCGGGGCGATCACCGACGAGGCCATCGCCGTCGGCGCCAAGGTGGTGTGGATGCAGCTCGGCATCCGCAACGAGGCGGCGGCGGCGCGGGCCGAGGCGGCCGGGCTGACGGTCATCATGGACCGCTGCCCGAAGATCGAGGTCCAGCGCCTGTTCCACGAGATCGGGCGCATCGGCGTCAACTCCAACATCCTCACCGCCAGAAAGATGGCGCCGCCCAAAACCTTCAAGAAACTGATGTAGGGGAACCCAACCATGAGCGAGAAGACCTTCGGCTTCGAGACCCGCGCCATCCATGCCGGGGCGGCGCCCGACCCGGCGACGGGGGCGCGGCAGACTCCGATCTACCAGACGACCAGCTTCGTCTTCGACGACGTCGACGACGCCGCTTCGCTGTTCAACCTCCAGAAGGTCGGCTTCATCTACTCGCGCCTGACCAACCCGACGGTGGCGGTGCTGGAGGAGCGGCTGGCCAACCTGGAGGGCGGCGCCGGCGCCACCGCCACCGCCTCCGGCCATGCCGCCCAGCTCCTCGCCCTGTTCCCCCTGCTGTCGCCGGGCGATGAGTTCATCGCCGCGCAAAAGCTCTACGGCGGCTCGCTGAACCAGTTCGCCAACAGCTTCCCGCGCGCCTTCGGCTGGAAGGCGGTGTTCGTCGACACCGACAACCCCGAGAACGTGCGCGCCGCGCTCACGCCCAAGACCAAGGCCATCTTCGTGGAGAGCCTGGCCAACCCCGGCGGCGTGGTCACCGACATCGAGGCCATCGCCCGAATCGCCGACGAGGCGGGCATCCCGCTGATCGTCGACAACACCCTGGCCACGCCGTACCTGATCAACCCGATCCGGTGGGGCGCCACGCTGGTCGTCCATTCCACCACCAAGTTCCTGTCGGGCAACGGCACGGCGGTCGGCGGCGTGGTCATCGACAGCGGCCGGTTCGACTGGAGCAAGGGCGGCAAGTATCCGGCCCTGTCGGACACCGACCCGGGGTACCATGGGCTGAAGTTCCATGAGACCTTCGGCCATCTCGCCTTCACCATCCACGGCCATGCCGTCGGCCTGCGCGACCTCGGCCCGAGCCAGGCCCCGCTCAACGCCTTCCTCACGCTGAACGGGATCGAGACGCTGCCGCTGCGCATGCAGCGCCACAGCGACAGCGCCCTTCAGGTCGCCCGCTTCCTGGAATCCCATCCGGCGGTGGGCTGGGTCAGCTACGCCGGCCTCGACTCCTCGCCCTACAAGGGGCTGGCCGACAAGTACCTGCCGAAAGGCGCCGGCGCGGTCCTGACCTTCGGCGTCAAGGGCGGCTACGACGCCGGCGTCAAGGTCGTGGAAAGCGTCGAGCTGTTCAGCCACCTGGCCAACATCGGCGACAGCCGCTCGCTGATCATCCACCCCTCCTCGACCACCCACCGCCAGCTGTCGCCGGAAAGCCAGGCCCAGGCCGGCGCCGGCCCCGACGTGGTCCGCCTGTCGATCGGGCTGGAGAGCGTCGAGGACATCATCGCCGACCTCGACCAGGCCCTGAAGAAGGCGGCCGGCTGATCCGCCGCTCCCCCCGCCCGGCCGCACCGGGCGGGGGGAGAACGGCGGCCCTCATACCGGCGGCGCATGAACACGGAGCGCCGCCGGTAAAACCCGACAGATCAATGCGATAGCATTGATCGAGAGGGTGATACGGACGACGCCGTCAGGCGCCGTCCGTATCACTCGGCGGCCGGAACCGGGGCGGGCGCGGGCTTCGCGGCGCCGTCGCGCTCGGACGGCAGGGCCAGCGCCGCCAGGAAGGCCAGCAAGGCCAGCCCCGCCAGCGTCACGTAGAGCATGACGAAGTCGCCCGTCCGCTCGTAGACGAGGGCGACGAGCTGCACCGCCAGCGGCCCCGCGCCGAAGGACAGGATGAACTTGGCGCCGTAGGCGAGGCCGCGGTGGCGGGCCGGCGTGTAGCGGGCGAGCAGCAGATTCTCCGCCGGGATCTGCACCTGCGAGGCGATGACCACCAGCGCGGCCGCCGCGACCAGCGGCAGGTCGGCCAGCACCGCGACCGCCGCCATCATCGGGGTCTGGACGAAGAGGCAGAGCGCGTAGATGCGCTTCAGCGGGTAGCGGTCGGCGAGATGCCCGCCGATCAGCTGCGGCAGGGCGGCGACCAGATAGACCGCCGTCACCAGCCCGCCGACCCCGAGCGTTCCCTCGCCCAGAAGGTGGCCGACCCGCGCGTCGAACAGCTTGGGCAGGACGACCTGCATGGCGTTGAACAGCAGGCCGGCGCAGACCATGGTCACCGACAGAACGAAGAAGGTGCGGATCACGTCGCCCCGCGCCGGCTGGGGCTGCGGCTTCCGGTCGCCGGCGCGGTCGCCGACCACGCCCAGCGCGATAAGGACGCCGAGCGCCGCGCCAAGCGCCAGGCAGACGCCCCCCGGCACCAGGAAGGCGGAGCGCCAGCCGAACCATTCGGTCAGGCCCCCCGCCACCAGCGCGGCCGTCGCCACCCCCACCGTCCCGAAGATGCCGAGATAGCCGAGCGCCTGGCCGCGGTTGACGGCGTTCTTGACCATCCAGGCCATGCCCACGGGATGGTAGATGGAGGCCCCCAGCCCCATCACCGCCAGCGACCACAGCAGCGACTCCGGCCCGTCCGCCAGGCCGCAGGCCACCGCCCCGGCGCCGGTGATCAGGAAAAAAGCCGCCATCATCCGGGTCTCGCTCCAGCGGTCGCCCAGCCAGCCGGCCAGCGGCGCCCCCAGCCCGATCAGCAGGGCGCCGAGCGTCCACAGCCGGATGAGCTGGTCGTATGGGAGGTTCCATTCCCGCTCCAGCGCCAGCACCACGGTCAGGTACAGCGCCGTGACCAGATGCATCAGGGCATGGCCGATCCAGGCGAAGCCGACCGACAGGCGCGCCGATGTGTCCGTCATGGCCTCTCTCCGGAATTGGATGGTTGACCTGTGAAGCTGTCACGCCCCCCAACGGGGGTCCACTGCGCGGCGGGCATGGCCGGCATGCGCGCCTGCCGCGTCATGAATCGTCCTCGCCCGCCGCCGGCCCGGCCGTCGCCTCCTCCAGCCAGGCCAGGTAGGCCGGGTTGCCGCGGCCGACCGTCAGTTCCACGACGCAGGGCACGTCGTAGCTGTGCAGGGCGCGCACCCGCGCCGCCAGCCGCTCGAACAGGTCGGCCCGGGTCTTGGCGATGAGCACCGCTTCGCCGGCCTCCTCGACGGCGCCTTCCCAGCGGTAGACGGAGGTCATCCCGTCCAGGATGTTGACGCAGGCGGCCAGCCGTTCCTCGACCAGCCGGCGGCCGATGCGCAAGGCTTCGTCGCGCGATCCGGCGGTGATGTAGGCGAAGACGAAGTCCATGGTCGCTCCCTTCCCTGTCGTGCTGCGCGGCGGCCCGTTTCGGCGTAGACTGCCCGGACTTTGCCACAGCCCCATCCCGGCACGGACAACAAGGTGGCGCGCCGGCCGCGCGCCCCATCGACAACGAGGCAAGAATGGCCACGCCGCGCCGTCCGGGCTCCCGCCGCCGCCCCACCGACCCCCAGGCGGCCTGGCTGCGCCGCGGCCTGGACCAGCCCGGCGGCAAGCTGCCCCTGTTCGACCGGGACGGGCAGCGCGTGCACCGGCGGGTCATCGACAGCTGCCTCAAGGCCGGTTGGGCCGAGCGTTGGTTCGACAACCCCCTGAAGCCGGACTGGCTGGTCTGCCGCCTGACCGAATCCGGGCGCGCCGCCCTGCTCGCCCGCTCCACCGTCATCGCCGTCGATTTCCGGCGGAGCCTGCGGGCCTGAGCGGCGCCCCCCTACCCCGAGGATGGGAAGCGACACCGGACGGACCGTTCACCCGAGGGTCTGGCGATGCTCCTTCAGCGCCTTGATGAACGTCTCGCGCGGGACCCGCAGCGGCGGCCGGTCCTCAAGGTAGAGATGCTCGATGACGACCGTCTCGGCGCCGAACGACACGTAGTAGGCGTTGCCGCTGGCGGCCTGAACGGTCAGGCCGCGATCCGCGGCGGAGGCCCGCTCCAACAGCAGATCCGCGTAATGGGGGGTCCGAACCTCCTCGGTGAGGAACTGAACGAGGCCGGGAATGGCCCCGGCGGGCGGGGGCGGGGGGGAAGGGCTCATGGCTGGCCTCGCTTTCCTTGTCGCACTGGCAAAGGTGGTCGAGGGCCGGACGATCGCCAACCCTCTCCCACTGTTCCCCATCGTCGGGGCAACGCTCAATAGTCCGGGTAGGCGGTCACGATCCTCCCGGCGCCATCAAGGAAGCCCTTGATGTTGAACGAAGCAAGGGGAACCCCCGCTTGGCAGGTGGCACCCGAAGGTCCGGTGAACTGCAGACCCGCGACCACGCCGTTGGCCAAGGCGTTGCGGATCGCCGCGAGAACGTCGGCCTGGGAACAGGCGTCGGGAAACATGGTGGAGATCGCCTTCACGGCCGTGACCCCGCCTTGGGTGATGTCGAAGTTGAACAGGTTGTAGATCCCGGCCGGTCCGACCGGTTGCGGGGCGCCGGTCCCGGTGACGGTGGCCGGGTTGTGCCCGTCGGGGCGGCTGTGGAAGCCCGTCGCCCGTCCCTGCCCGTTGATCTCGCCGCAGAAGATGTGCTGGCTTTTGACGACGGGCGGGCCGGCGGAATTCGCCTGGGGGCAGACGATCTGGGCCGAAGCCGACTGGCTGAGGGTCAGCCCGGCGAACAGGGCCGTCGCGGCCAGAAGCGTCCGCAGGGACGCAGCGGCGAGGCGAAACGAGCGGGAAGAAACGCTTTTCATGTGCCTTGCTCCTTGTGAAATGGTGGGGTGAAATGGAGGGGTAATCGTCCGGGAGCGGCGCCCGACGGGGCGCGACGCCCGGACCTCCGGCTCGTCGGAGCGGAGGGGGTGGACGGCATTGCGGGAGCCGGCCTGCATCGCGGGCGATGGTGGTCCCGCATGGCCGGAGGCAAGGAAGGAACCCGGCGGCCGGGTCCGGGGCTCGACTCATACCGGCGGCGCCTGGACACTTCCATTGAGCGCCGCCGGTAAAGCCCGACAGATCAATGCGATAGCATTGATCGAAGGGGTGATACGGACAGCGCCTTCAGGCGCCGTCCGCATCAGTTCCCGGACCCCAGGTGCAGGATGTTGTCCATGGACAGCACCACGGATTGGGTGGGCGCCATCCGGCTGAAAGACACCTCCAGCGCCCCCGAGATGGATTCGGTATCGAAGACTTCGCCGGCGGTGTAGGCGCCGAAGATCACCCAGTAGCTGGCCTCGTGAGGCATGAAGCAGGTCGACAGGTTGGGACTGGCCTCCACGGCATAGGCCGGCTTGCCGCCCATCCCGACCCCGACCAGGACCGGGAAGTCGAAGACGTTGCTCAGCTGATTGATGGTCATGGTGCCCGGCGGACCGCCGACACGCAGGTTCTGAAAAACCGGCGCGCCGAATTGGTCCTGGGCGAGGTCGATCATGTTCTCGCGCATCGGATCGCCGTCGACACTCTGCGATTCCTCGAACACGACGCCCCGGCGCAGGCTTCCGGCCGCTCCCCAGGTGAAGCTCAGCGTCGTGGACCAGGAAAAGGAAACCCGGCAGTTCGGGGCGCAAGGCCGGGCGATCCAGGCCAGATTGATCAGCCGTCCCGGGCTGTTGCCGGGGGGCGGTGATTGGTACACGGCGAAGGAGCCGTGAAGATTGGAGCGGTTGCTGCAGACCAGCCGGAAATCCGACATGGCGACCTCTCGCGTTGAACGGTGGAACGGGCCGCATCCGGCCGACCGGGAGAGAGCCGGCGTCCCCACCCAAAGCACGGGCAGGGAAACCGGCGCCCCCGGTTCGTCAGGACACGGTGATGAGGTTGTCGAGGCCCAGGACCGCGGTCCGCGTCGTGAGCGAGCCGCCGTAGGTCACTTCCTGGGCGCCGGACACATCCTCGATGTCCATGACGTCGCCGGTCCGGTAGTTGCCGAACAGCACCCAGTAGTTGGGATGCGGGGTGAAGACCGCCGTCATGTTCGGCGCCGCCTGGATGGCGAAGGTCCCCGACCCCGACATGCCGACGCCGACCGAGGTCCGGTTGGGCACGACGTTGGAGAGCTGCTGGATGGTCAGCGACCCGATCGCCCCGTTGCTGCTCGGGTTGGCGAAGCGGGACGCCCCGTAATCGTCAACGGTCAGCTGCACGAGGTTCTTGGCGTCGGGGTCGGCCGCCAGCACCTGGGAGGCCGAGAAGTTGATGCCCGGCTTGAGGATGCCGGTTTCCGACCAGACGAAGCTGTACTCCACGTCCCACTGGAACGTCACCTGGGTGCCCGGGGCGGTCGGGCGGGCGAACCACGCCAGCGAGAAGACGTTGCCCGGCATGGTCGAGGGGGGAGCCTTCTGGAAGACGGCAAAGCTGCCGGACATCTGGGAATTGTTGACGCAGGTCAAGGAGTACTGAGTCATGATTTTGCCTTTCTGAATGTGAGGGCGATGTGAGGGCGATGCCTCGGTTTCGGCCGGCACCGCCCTTCGTCGATGGCGGTGCCGGCCCATCACCCCGTCCGGGGAGCGGATGGGTCCCTCGCGGGCGGGGGATCGGAAGGCCCGCGGCGGCCGGGGGCCGGTCCGTCGCGGGCAGGAACGGCGACGGCCCGCTCAGGCCGTCTGCTGGATCTGGTTATCGGGGCCGATGGTGATGCTGGCCGCCGGACCGGCGAAGATCACCGTGGCCGTCTGGCTGACATCGGTGACGCCGGGGCTTCCCGGGTCGAAGGGCGTGCCGAATTGCACCGTGACCGTTGGCGACAGGTCGGGGACCAAGGTCATGGTCGATGCGGAGGTCGGCGCGGACACCAGGATGCTCCCCGGCCCGACCACGAGGCCGACCTGCGATCCAACGGGAATGCCGGCGTTGAAGGTGACGGTGATGGCGCCCGGTGTCCCATTGGCCGACGTGGCGATGGTGAAGGCACCGCCGTCCCAGGTGACGGTTGCCGTGTCTCCCAGCGCAACCGGGGTCCGCGGCGCACCGTCCGGACTCTGCTTGGGCGTCAGCGCGAACAGAGCCAGGGTGTCGGGTCCGGCCTGCCATGTCAGGGTGGCCTGCGCCGCCGCCCCTTCCCCGGTCACCGTCGGCGACGACACCAGGGCGAGCAACCTTTGGCGCTGAGCCGGCTTCACCGTCATGCAGGGCGGGAAGACGTTGAAATACTGGTTGCCGGACACCGTCGAGGCGTTGGTAGCGGTCAGCGTGTAGGCCGTTCCCGGAGCTGGCGGTGTGGATTCCCCCGTCGCGGGCACGGTCGCCGGAGAGGCGCCGTCTTCGGAAGCGGCTGGAGGCACCGAATTTTCAGAAGAGGGATCAGCGGACGAAGAGTTAAACGATGCGCTGTCCGATTCATTCATCTCCATGGTGGGATCCTTATTATGATGGGTGGACGATAAATACTCTGTTGTTCATCTCGCTATCGTTCGGACTTCTTCATCTCTTATTGCCTCTGTCGATGATGGATACTAGGCCATAACGGCGAATCCGTCTTTGGACGGCCGTCCCAAAAACTTGGACGGCCGTCCCAAAGAAAAGGCCCGTCGGATGCCTTGCCACGCCCCCATCAGGGCAGCCGCGGGTCACATCAGGCTGGCGACCCAGTCCGCAAGGCGGGAGGAGCCTGGCGGCGGGCCCACCATGGCGGCCAGGACCGCGCCGTCGCCCTGGCGCGCCGCCATCCGGACGGCACGCGGGGAGACGCCGAAGGTTTGGCGGAACAGGCGGCTGAAATGGGCTTCGTCGGCGAATCCCACGCCGTAGGCGACGTCCGCGATCCGCTGATCACCGTGGAGAGGGTTGCAAAGCGTGAGAAGGCAGCGCCGCAGGCGGCGGTTGCGGATGTAGCTGTCCACCCCGCCAACCGACTCGAATTGCCGGTAGAGCTGGCTGCGCGACAGATGCAGATCCGCCATCAGCGTGGCCGGCCCCAGAGCCGCCCGATGCAGGTTCTTCTCGATATGGATGCGGAGCCGCCGGCCGAGATCGCCGCCGGCAGTCCCCGCTCCCTCCGGCTGGCATCGTGGGTCGGCCCCCAGGCATGACGCCACCAGCGCCGGAAAGGTCGACGCCAGCGCAGCGGCCTCGTGCATGGCCAAACCGGGGACCGCGGAGAGCAGAGCGTCCAGCATCCGCCCCAGGAAGGCGCCGACCGGGGAGTCTCCCGGCAGAATCCAGCCCGAATTCGGAAGCGGGCCAGCCATGGAGGGGGGCATGGCCGTGCGCGGCAGGATCAGGCTGATGGCGTCACCCCGCGCGATCTGCACGGCGGCCGGTCCCGCGAGATCGAGGATGCCGATGTCGTGTGGGCGCAGGCGAACCGGCGAAGCGCCGTTCCGGCCGAGGACGACCGAACCGCACAAGGAACGATACAGGACAAAGTGATCGAGATCGTCCCACCGGAGCCGTGTCTCGGGCCGCCTGTAGCACCCGGCTGAGATTCGACTGTGGCAGAGAAGAAAGGACCCGAAGTGAAATGCGGTCAGCGATGCCGAAAATGGAGGGAATGACAATCTCTTCGGCAGCGTGCTTTCGAAAAGGACGCCGATCACGTTCTGCCACGCACCGAACCGTTCACACGGCAGAAGATCAGAAGTTGTGAAGTTTAATCGTGGAACACGGTCGATATTTTCCGAACAACCTGTCGTTTTGCCAGTACGGTTTTCCATAATACTTGGCTCCCATGGTGAGGGAGCAAGAATTTGCTTGCAATAAAATCTCTTTATTTCTGCACTACGCGACGAATGATCGCGCATTCATACATATGCGTTAGTTTTATAGTTATGAATACATTTGCATTATTAAAGCATGCGCGAGGTCATGCGTTGCAATAGTGGACGGACCGGGGGGCGGACACGGCACCGCTTCTCCATCAAAGCGGCCTCATCGATCGGCCGGGCTCGAACGACGGTGCTCGATGGCAGGGCTCAATCGCCGCCGGCATGGGCGGTCCGGCGCCGGAAGCGTTACCGTTTCTGCGGCGTTGACGCCTTCCGCGCTTCACGGAAGTCTCGATGCGTCGTCGCGGTTGCGCCGGCCATTCTCGATCCAGGAGACTAGGATGAAAGCCCTGGCACGGACCCTCGGGACCGGAGGGCTGCTCCGGACCCGCACGCTTGCATTGATGATCGCGCTTGCTGGCGCCGCTCTCGGGATTCCCGGAACCGGCATGGCGCAACCGTCCGTCACGGCGGACGTCCATGTCATCGCCCCGGCCAAGAAGCCGGACGGGTCCTATTGGGACACCGCCCTGACCGTGTTCGGCAAAGGCGGCGCGCGCGGCCTGCTTCCGGACATCGCCATCTGCGTCAAGCCCGCGACGGGGCAGCGGCAGTGCTCGGCCGTCTGCCAGGACAGCCGCGACTGCCGCGCGACCTTCACGCTCCCGGCCGGCACAGCCCTGTCGGTGGAGGTCTTCGACGTGGACGCGCAGAACCACGACCTGATGTTCCGGGTCTCGGTCCGGGATCCGGGCGCCTGCGCGCCGTGCGAGTTTCCCGCCGCCGACGGCCGGCTGACCATCGCCCTCCAGGCCCCGCCCGGGGACGAACCCTGCCCCGATCCCGGGGTCGCGCGCCAGATCGAGGATTCCGTCCGCCACAACGCCCATGTGTCGGTCGATTTTCCGCGCAACCCGCCGGCGCCGCGCTGGATCAACGGCGTTCCGACGGTCGCCCAGGCGAACGCCCATCTGCTGGCGCTCGAAGAGGAGTTCCACCGGATCGTCGCGAAGGCGGAACGGAGCCACGATGCCGAACGTGTGTATTCGGCCGCCTATTGGTTCATCAGCAATTCCGACCCCGCCCTGCATCCGATCCGGCGCACGGATTACACGGGGTTGCAGTGCGACATCATCCGCAACCGGATCGTCGTGATGCTCGGCCGGAACGCCTGGCAGGACATGAAGGCCGCCGTCGTCACCGGCCGCTCGCTGGATCCGAGGGACATTCTGACCCGCGGCCTTGAAGGTGCCTTGAAAAGCATCCGGAAATACGGGACCCGGCCGCTCTCTCTGGCCTCCGACTACTCCGACGCCGACGCACTCATCGACGATCTGACCAGACCACCGCTCTACAGCGCGGAACGGCAGCGGGTGCTGGCCACGGTCGCCAAGCGCGTCGGACGCGCCATGGACCGCCTCGGCCACGGGTCATGCCCGTATTACGAGGAGGCGGTCCACGCCTGGGACTATCGGGCGTGGCGGCACCAGACGCTTCGGCAGGAGGTTCCGGTCGACTGGCAGCATGACTTCATCGCCAGCGCGGTGGACTGCCTGTCCGGAAAGTGACGCGCTCCGCCGCGAGCCGGAGGCGCGGGCGGCGCGCACCGATCCCGATGGAGGACGGGGCTGGCCTGCGCAGGGGGCCGGCCCGGCGCCCTGACGCCCGCCGCGAGCCGGAGGCGCGGGCTGCGGCTACGCCTTCCCGAAGGGTGGAACCCTTGGCCGGTATCGGTTAATTATGACTTACGTCCATCTCCTCCCCCATTGGGATCCTGCCCACATGAAAGAAGCCGGTGGAACGCCACGCGCCCTCCGGCGCCTGCTCGGCGCCGCAGTGGTCGTTCCGGTCCTGCTGTCGGGTGCGCTGGCCTGGCAGGGACGGACGCTGGCCATCCAGGACGGCGAGTTGACCGTCGACCGCAGCGCCCGCATCGTCGCCGACCATCTGGGCGCGCTCCTCCAGGTCCACGCCTTCGCCTTGAACCGGGTGGCCACCCGACTCGAAGCGGACGAACCCGATCTCGCCGCCGACCCGGAGCGGCTGCGCCGGCTGCTGGTGCAGTACGTCTCCGAATCCCCGAAGCTGAAGGCCCTGAGCGTGATCGGCCAGGACGGCCGGCTGATCGCCAGCAGCACCACCCCATCCGACCCGGACGTCTCCTTCGCCGACCGCGATCACTTTCTCGCCGTCCGCAACGGCCTGACGGGGTTCCACATCGGCCGGCCGGTGACCGACCGGGTGACCGGCGCCCCCATTCTTCCGTTCGTCCGCCGCGCCGAACGGCGGGACGGCTCGTTCCAGGCCGCAGTCCTGTCGGCCGTCCCTCTCGACCAGCTTGCGGAGTTCTTCCGGACGCTCGGCGGGCAGCAGGGCCAGTCGGTCACCGTGGCCCGCTCCGACGGGACGGTGCTCCTGCGGACGCCGGCGACGATCACCGGCGTCGAGGTCATGGGAACCAGCAGCGGGTTCATGCGGACCCTGGCGCGGTCGCGGGAAGGCGGCCTCTACCGCACCGTCTCGGAACTGGACCGGGTCGAACGGCTGCACGTCGTCCGCCCGGTCGGCGGACACGATGCCTACGTCAGCGTCGGCATCGAGACCGAGGCGATCTTCGCCAACTGGCTGCGGGTCACCGGCCCCCTGGTGGGGTTGACCCTGCTGTCGGGCCTGGCGCTGGCCGCCACCGCCTGGATCGCGCTGCGGCGGGCGCTCGGCGAGAGGGCCGCCTACACCGAACTCCAGGCCGAGGTGCGGCGCCGCGAAGCCCTTGAGCACGCGCTGCGCCAGTCGCAGAAGCTGGAGGCCATCGGCCAGCTCACCGGCGGCATCGCCCACGACTTCAACAACCATCTCCAGGTCATCGGCGCCAACCTCCAGCTTCTGCGCATGCGGGCGCTCGGGGCCGAGGCGATGCTGTTCGTGGGCAACGCGCTCGCCGGGGTCGACCGCGCCGCCACGCTGGCCGCGCGCCTCCTCGCCTTCGCCCGCCAGCAGCCGCTCGAACCCAAGGTCGTCAATCTGGGCCGCGTCATCCAGGGCATGACCGACCTGCTGCGCCGGACGCTTGGCGAAGCCATCGAGATCGAGACCGTCATCGCGGGCGGCCTGTGGAACACCAACGTCGACGTCGGCCAGATCGAGAACGCCATCCTCAACCTCGCCGTCAACGCCCGCGACGCCATGAAGGGACGCGGCAAGCTGACCATCGAGGCGGGGAACGCCGTGCTGGACGATTCCTACGCCGCCCAGCACAGCGAGGTGACCGCCGGGCAGTATGTCATGGTCGCGGTCAGCGACGACGGGCCGGGCATGCCGCCGAAGGTTCTGGAACGTGCCTTCGAGCCCTTCTTCACGACCAAGCGCCCGGGCGAAGGCACCGGCCTCGGCCTCAGCATGATCCACGGCTTCGTCAAGCAGTCGGGCGGGCACGTGAAGATCTACAGCGAACTCGGCCAGGGCACGACCGTGAAGATCTACATGCCGCGCATCCGCGCCCCCGAGCATGAGGACCGGTTCCGGGCGGCGGAGGTGCGTGGAGGCAGCGAGACGGTCCTGGTGGTGGAGGACGACACCGACGTCCGCGCGGCGACGGTGGCGCTCGTCCGCTCGCTCGGCTACCGCACGATCGAGGCCAAGGACGCGGAGAGCGCCCTGACCGTGCTGGAAAGCGGGGCCAAGGTGGAGCTGCTCTTCACCGACGTGGTGATGCCGGGCGACATCGACACCCGGGACTTCGCGCGGCGCGCCCTGGAGATCGATCCGACCCTGCGCGTCCTCTTCACCTCGGGCTACACCGCCAACGCCATCGTCCATCACGGCCGGCTGGACGAGGGCGTGGCCCTGCTGGGCAAACCGTTCAGCCGCGAGGCGCTGGCCGGCAAGATCCGGCTGGTCCTGGACGGGGCTCGCCACGGTGACCGTCCCCCCGAGGGGCCGGCGAAGCGGCGCATCCTGGTGGTCGAGGACGACGCGCTGGTGCGCCTCAGCACGGTGGAGATGGTCAGGGATCTCGGGCACGAGGCCTTCGAAGCGGCCGACGCCGCGGAGGCGCTCGACATCCTGCGCCGCGAAACGGTGGATGTGCTGCTGAGCGACGTCGGGCTCCCCGGCATGTCGGGCAGCGACCTTGTGGACGAGGCGCGGCGGTATCAGCCGGGAATCGCCGTGGTGATGGCCACCGGCTACGCCGGCTTCTCGCTTCCCGGGACCGCCACGCTGCCCAAGCCCTACACCAAGGACGGCCTCGCCCGCGCGCTGGCCGACGCCGTCGCGCAGACGCGGGCCGCCACGGCGTGACCGGGCCGGGGCCGGCTCAGCGCCGGCGGCTGTAGGCGAACGCGAAGCGGCCGTTGTGGCCGCACCAGGTGGCGGCGGCGGCCCGGTTCGCCTCGTTGTCCGGGATCGCGACGCCGGACGTCCCCTTCGCCTCCAGGACCAGCCCGTCCCCCTCGGGGCCGGGGGCGCCGACCACCAGCCGGCCGCCTTCCAGCCGACCGATGCCGGAGAAGCCGCACAGCCAGCGCCCCGCGGTCGGCTCCGCGCCGCCGACGCTGACCGCCAGCCGGCCGTCGCGCAGCGCCATGGCGGCGATGTGCATGAAGCCGCCATGGTCGAAGCGCCCGACGAAGCGGTCGGCCGGCCCGGGCGTCGCCGCGGGGTCGGGGTTGAAGCTCAGCACGGCCAACCGGCGCTCCATGGCGCCGCGCAGGCAGCCGGCGTCGGCGCCGCAGGCGTTCCGCTCGCCGAGCCCCACCCGCTGGTCGGCCTTGACGGCGGCGACCGCCGTCCCCTCCTCCACCCCATCCTCCGACAGGCTCTCCAGTCCCGCCCGGTAGGCGGCGGCCATGCGCTCGTCGAGCCGGGACAGGCCGGGATCGGCGCAGATCGCCTTTTCGGTCGGCGTCGACGCCTTCGCGCAGGGAAAGCTCGCCGCCTCGGCCGGACGCACGCCGGCCAGCAGCAGCAGGATCAGGACCATACCGCCACGCATGCGCGCCACCCCCCTTCGACACCGCGCCGCGGCCCGCCCCGGAGGTCCGGGCGGCCGGCGCCGGGAATCGAGGCTGGCCGGGCAACCGGGCGGGGTCAAGGTGCCCCGACGCCGCGGTTCCGCCGCGGCCGGCCTCAGATGCCGCTGCCGCCCAGCTCGTGGTCCTTGAACAGGGTGTTGAGGATCCGCCCTTCCAGGGCGGCGAAATCGGGACTGCCGCGCGGCCGGGACCGCGGCAGCTCCACGGCGAGGTCGAGGGTGACCTCGCCCTCCTCGATCATCACGACGCGGTCGGCCAGGGCCACCGCCTCCGACACGTCGTGGGTGACGAGGATGGCGGTGAAGCCCCGGCTCAGCCACACCCGCTCGATCAGGTGCTGCATGGCGATGCGGGTGAGCGCGTCCAGCGCCCCCAGCGGCTCGTCCAGCATCAGGAAGCGGGGCCGGCGGACCAGCGCGCGGGCCAGGGCGACGCGCTGGCGCTGCCCCCCGGACAGCACGGACGGCCAGTCCCGGGCCCGGTCCTCCAGCCCCACCGCCTTCAGGGCGGTGGTGGCCTGGGTCCGCCAGTCGCCGCCGAGCCCCACCCCGACGTTGGCGAGCACCCGCCGCCAGGGCAGCAGGCGCGCCTCCTGGAACATGATGCGGGCGTGCCGGTTCAGGCCGTCGAGCGGCTCCCCGCCCAGGCGGATGGTGCCCGAATCCGGCCGGTCGAGGCCGGCGAGCAGCCGCAGCAGCGTGCTCTTGCCGCAGCCGCTGCGGCCGACGATGGCGACGAACTGGCCGGGCTCGACGGTGAGGTCGATGCCGCGCAGCACCTCCTTTCCGGCGAAGCTCTTTCGCAGCCCGGCGATGCGGACCGGCAGGCCGCCGGCCGGCGCCGCCCCCTCCGCAAGCGCCGGGGCGGCGCCGCGCCGCGCGACGGGGATGTCCAGGGTTTCGACGGTCATGGCGGTCCTTCGGTCACGGGCGCTGGTGGGCGGGGTGCCATTGCAGGCACAGACGTTCGAGGGCGCGGGCGGAGCTGTCCGCCAGCTTGCCGAGCAGCGCGTAGATGAGGATGCTGAGAACCACCACGTCGACCAGCATGAACTCCCGCGCGTTCATGGCGAGGTAGCCGATGCCCGAGGTCGCGGCGATGGTCTCCGCCACGATCAGGGTCAGCCACATGATGCCCAGCGCGTAGCGCAGCCCGACCAGCACCGACGGCAGGGCGCCGGGCAGGATCACCTGGGTCAGCAGGGTCCGCCGCGTCATGCCGTAGCTGCGCCCCATCTCCACCAGCTGGCGGTCGACCCCGCGGATGCCGTGGAAGGTGTTGAGGTAGATCGGGAAGAAGACCCCCAGCGCGACCAGGAAGAGCTTGGCCTCCTCGTCGATGCCGAACCACAGGATGACCAGCGGCACCAGCGCCAGGTGCGGCACGTTGCGGATCATCTGGAGCGAGCTGTCGAGCAGCCGCTCGGCGGTGCCTGACAAGCCGTTGAGCAGCCCCAGCGTGAAGCCGATGCCGCCGCCGATGGCGAAGCCGGTGGCGGCGCGCAGGAAGCTGATCCGGATGTGCCCGTACAGCTCACCCGAGGCGGCGAGGCGCCAGCCGGCGCCGACCACGTCGGTCAGCGCCGGCAGGACGCGGCTCGACAGCAGGCCGCCCTGCGCCGCCAGCTGCCAGGCCACGAGCAGCAGCGCCGGCAGGATCCAGGGCACCAGCCCTTTCAAGCCGTTCCTCATGGAGCCGGCCGCCTTACGACGCCGAGGCCAGCGGAAAGCCTTCCAGCGACACCCGCGTCTCGGTGCGGGTGAGGGCCGGGGCCGGCGCCCGCTGCTTCGGCGCGGTGCTGATGGCCAGCTCGGGGAACAGCAGTTCGGCGACCCGGTAGGCTTCCTCCAGGTGCGGATAGCCCGAGGCCACGATGGTGTCGATGCCCAGCTCCTGATACTCGCGCAGGCGCGCGGCCACCGTCTTCGGGTCGCCGACCAGCGCCGTGCCGGCGCCGCCGCGGACCAGCCCGACGCCGGCCCACAGGTTCGGGCTGACCTCCAGCCGGTCGCGCCGGCCGCCGTGCAGCGCGGCCATCCGGTGCTGGCCGACGGCGTCGGATTCCTCGGCGAAGCGCTTCTGAGCGGCGGCGATGGTCTCCTCCGACAGATGGCTGATCAGCCGGTCGGCGGCGGCCCACGCCTCCTCCGCCGTCTCGCGGACGATGAGATGGACGCGCAGGCCGAAGCGCAGCTTGCGGCCGAGCGCCGCCGCCCGCGCCCGGACGTCCTCGATCTTCTCCTTCACCTGCGCCGGCGGCTCGGCCCAGGTCAGGTAAGCGTCGTGCTGCTCGGCGGCGAGCTGGTGCGCGGCCGGCGAGGAGCCGCCGAAATAAAGCGGCGGGTGCGGCCGCTGCACCGGCGGGAACAGCAGCCGGCCGCCCTCCACCTTCAGGTGCTTGCCCGCGAAGTCCACCGTCTCGCCGGCCAGCAGGCCGCGCCAGATGGTCAGGAACTCCGCGGCGTGGACGTAGCGCTCGTCATGATCGAGGAAGACGCCGTCCCCGGCCAGCTCCTTCGGGGCGCCGCCGGCCACCACGTTGAACAGCACGCGGCCGTTGCTGAGGCGGTCGAGGGTCGCCGCCTGCCGCGCCGCCAGGGCCGGGCTGAACACGCCCGGCCGCAGGGCCAGCAGGAAACGCAGCCGCTCGGTCTGCGGGATGAGGGCGGCGGCGGTGATCCACGGCTCCTCCATGGACTGCCCGGTCGGCACCAGGACGCCGTAATAGCCGAGGCGGTCGGCGGCGCGGGCGATCTCCGCCAGATAGGCGCCGGTCACCGGGCGGTGGCCGATCTCGGAGCCGAGATAGGGGCCGTCGCCGCTGGTCGGCAGGAACCACAGGAAGTCGAGGGGCGCGTCGGCGCTGCTCATGGTCGGTGCTCCGTCGGAACTGTGCGGAAGAGGGTCAGGACTTCGGGGAGGCGGGCGGCGTCCAGATGACGTCGCGGATGGAGATCGCCTTGGGAATCAGCCCCAGGCGGTGGAAGTCGTCGGCGATGCGCTGCTGCCGGGCGACGATGGTGTCGTCGATGTAGGCGATGCGGCGCCCCTCGCGCCGGGCGGCCACCGTCTGAACGTCGAGCGGCAGGCCGTTCTCCCTGGACAGGATTTGCGCGTAGTCGGCCGGGTTGGCCGCCCCCCACGCGCTGACCCGGGCGATCTCGCCGATGACGGCGGTGATCACCGCGGGATTCCGGTCGGCGTAGGCGCGGCGCGCGAGATAGAAGGAGTAGCTGTCGACGATGCCGGCCGCGTTGGTGAGCACGCGGGTCCTCTCGCTGCGCTCGGCCAGCGCGTAGTAGGGATCCCAGATCACCCAGGCGTCGATGGCGCCGCGCTCGAAGGCGGCGCGGGCGTCGGCCGGGCTCAGCGACACCGGCTCGATGTCCTTGAAGCTGAGGCCGGCCGTCTCCAGGACCCGGATGATGATGTTGTTGGCGTTGGAGCCGCGCACGAAGGCGACGCGCTTGCCCTTGAGATCGGCGACGGTCCGGATCGGCCCGTCCTTCTGCACCAGCACGGCCGAGGTGGTGCCGGGGTTGGTCACCGCCCCGACATAGACGAGGTCGGTGCCGGCAGCCTGGGCGAACAGCGGCGGCGTGTCGCCGGTGGTGCCGAGATCGATGCTGCCGACGTTCAGCGCCTCCAGGAGCGGCGGGCCGGCGGTGAATTCCGCCCAGGTCACGCTGTACCCCAGCGGCTCCAGCGCCTTCTCCAGCGCCTTCCACTGCTTGAGCACGAGCAGCGGGCCGCTGCGCTGGAAGCCGATGCGCAGCTGCTTGGCGGGTTCGGCGGCCGCCGCCGTCGCGGTGATGCCCACGGCCAGGGCAAGCGCGAGCAGGGGTCGGATCAGGGTGGTGAGGGTCACGTCGGGTCTCCTTGGCGGGCGGGTCAGGCGGCGGCCCGCTGCGCGGCGTCGCGCAGGGCGTGGAGCAGCAGGGCGCCCTGCCGCCCGGCATCGGCGACGCGCTGGAGGACCGCCGGGTTGCCCGGGCGGCCGTCGGTGAAGTCGCTCTCCACCGCGTAGACTCCCGTCGGCGCCACCAGCGCGCCGAAGAAGCCGAACAGCGGCTTCAGCGCGTGGTCGATCACCAGGGAATGGCGCTCGCTGCCGCCGGTGGCGCCGACGACGACCGGCCGGCCGGCCAGCGCGTTCGGGTCGACGAGGTCGAACAGGTGCTTGAACAGGCCGGCGTAGGAGCCCTTGTAGACCGGCGAGGCGACGACCAGCAGGTCGGCCTCCTCGATGGCGGCAACCGCCGCGGCGGCGTCGCCGGTCAGCTCCCTGGCCGAGCGCGCGGCCCCCAGCGCCCCGCCGAGCCCGACGAGGTCGAGGACGGCGACGTCCGCCGGGTGGCGGCGCGCGACCTCGCCGGCGATGGCCTCGACCAGCGCCGTGGTGCGGGAGGGGCGCTGCGGGCTGCCGCTGACGCCGACGATCTTCGCTCTGCCCATAATCACTTTCCTGAACTGTGGGTCGAAGTCACGCCCCGCTATTTGCACAGTTCGGGCCAGAGGGAATTCCGCGTTATTCGGCCGATCGGAACGTGGTTTCTGGTGACGGGGCGACATCGGCTGCTGCCGCCCTGTTGCCGGGGCAGCAGGGCGGAACGGCGGGGCTGTGGTTTGCCCGCTGCCGCCGGGCGCCGTCCGGATCAGCCCCGGCTGCGCGGCGGTATCACGCCAAGGCGGGCGAGATGACCGCGCAGGACGTTGCGGCTGATGCCGAGGAGCCGCGCCGCCTGCACCTGGTTGCCGCCGCAATAGTCGTAGGCGGAGCGGACCAGCGCGTTGTTCACGCGCTCGAACAGGTCGGGCACGTCCAGTTCGAACAGGGCGTTGAACGAGCCGCGCAGGGCGGCGGCGACGCAGGGCCGCTCGGTCTGCGCGTTGACCGGCAGGGCGAGCTGGAAGTCGGCGCGGGTCAGCGTGTCGCCGGTCGCGGTGACCAGCGCGTTGAGGACGACGTTCTCCAGTTCGCGGATGTTGCCCGGCCAGTCATGGTCGAGCAGGGCCTGGACGGCGTCGGGGCCGAGGCGGACAGCGCGGCGGCCGGTGCGGGCGGCGAAGCGCGTCAGGAAATGGTCGACCAGCGGCAGCACGTCGCCGGGGCGGTCGCGCAAGGGCGGCAGGACGAGGCTGCCCACCTTGACGCGGTAGTAGAGATCCTGGCGGAAGCGGCCGGTGCGCACAGCTTCCTCCAGCTTGACGTTGGTGGCGGTGATCACGCGCACGTCGACCGGGATGGGCCGGCGGGAGCCGACCCGCACCACCTCGCGCTCCTGAAGGACGCGCAGAAGCTTCACCTGGAGCGCGGACGGCAGGTCGCCGATCTCGTCGAGGAAGAGCGTGCCGCCGTCCGCCGCCTCGAACCAGCCGGGCCGGGCCGCGAGCGCACCGGTGAAGGCGCCCTTCTCATGGCCGAACAGCTCGCTCTCCACCAGCGTCTCGGCGATGGCGCCGCAGTTGACCGCGATGAAGGGCCGGTGGCGGCGCCGGCTGCGCGCGTGCAGGTGGCGGGCGACCAGCTCCTTGCCGGTCCCGGTCTCGCCGATGATCAGGACGTCGGTCTCGGCCGGGGCCAGCTGCTCCATCCGGCGCAGCAGGGCGCGCGAAACCGGATCCTCGAACACCATGGCGGTGGCTCGCACCGGGGCCGGCGGCGCGTCCTCGGGGCGGCGCAGCAGCACCCGTTCGGCCCCGGCATGGACGCCCTCGGGCCAGGCGGCGGGGTCCTCTGTGGCGAACATGGCTCCTCCATGGGTCGGGTCATTCCCCCACATTCCACATGGATTCCAAGTCCATGCCAAGGAGTTAGTTTAACACAATGAAGTGAAATAAATGTTTCAACAGCAGCAGGCGCGCACAATCCATGTTGCCCCACCCCCAAGGCCGGGAGGGAACATCGTTTCTGTTCAATGACTTGTCTCTGGCACGGGGCGTGCGGTGCGGAAAGGAGACGGTTTCGACGACGAGCCGCCGCACCACCGCAAGAGGAGCCTTCACCGTGTCACGCACGCCCGCCTATCGGTCTCTGGTCAAGACACACACGCCGTCGCGCTCGGCGAAGGTCCGCGCCTCGCTCGACCATCCGGTGATCGACACCGACCTGCACACCATCGAGTTCGGCCCCGTCATCGAGGACTACATCGACAAGGTCGGCGGAGCGGCGATCGTCGACGAGTTCCGCCGCTCGGTCGGCCGCGGCCTCAGCTACCTCAGCAACGACTGGTACGGGCTCAGCCCCCGGGAGCGGCTGGACCGGCGCCATCCGCGCCCGGCCTGGTGGGCGCTGCCGACGAAGAACACCCTCGACCTCGCCACCTTCTCCCTGCCCTCGCTGCTGGCCGAGCGGCTGGAGGAGGGCGGCACCGACTACGGCGTCGTCTATCCGAACCTGACCCTGTTCGCCATCCATGTCGGCCGGGAGGATCTGCGCCGGGCCGTGGTCCGGGCCATCAACCTGTACCACGCCGACCTGTTCCGCGCCCACGCCGACCGCCTCACGCCGGTCGCCGCCATCCCGCTGCACACGCCGCAGGAGGGTATCGAGGAATTGGAGTTCGCGGTCCGCGAACTCGGCCTCAAGGTCGCCATCATCCCCGGCAACCTGCGCCGGCCGATCCCGGCGCTGGCCGCCCGCTACCCGGCGGCGGAGCATCCGGAGATCGCCCGCCATCTGACCTGGCTCGACACCTTCGGCGTCGACAGCGAGCACGACTACGACCCCTTCTGGGCCAAGGCGGTTGAACTGAAGGTGCCGTTGACCACCCATTCCATCGGCATGGGCTGGACCAGCCGCGCGACCGTCAACAACTACATGTACAACCACATCGGCCATTTCGCCTCGGCCTCGGAGGCGCTGGCCAAGTCGCTGTTCTTCTCGGGCGTGACCCGGCGCTTCCCGGACATCCGCTTCGGCCTGCTGGAGGGGGGCGCCGCCTTCGCCGCCAATCTCTACGCCGATCTCATCGGCCATTGGGAGAAGCGCAACGGCGAGGCGGTGCAGACCTACAACCCCGACCTCATCGACGGCGACCTGCTCCACAGCCTCTACCAGGTCTACGCCGACGAGGCGACGCGGGTCCGGCTGGGCAGCCGGGAGGAGCTTCTGGAACGCGCGCTCGGCGTTTCCAACGCGCGGCGCCAGCCGCAGGACCCCGGGGCGCTGGACGACTTCGCGGCGGCCGGCATCACCCGCATCGAGGACATCCGCGACCGCTTCGTGCCCAACTTCTACTTCGGCGCCGAGTCCGACGACCCCACCGTCAAGTTCGCCCTGGACGAGTCGGTCAACCCGTTGAACGTCCGCCTCAACGCCTTCTGGGCGTCGGACGCCGGCCACTGGGACGTGTCCAACTATTCCGACGCGCTGGCCCAGACCTGGGACCTGGTGGAGCGCGGCACGCTGACCGCGCGCGACTTCCGCGACCTGACCTTCACCAACCCCTACAACCTCTACGCCGGCACCAACCCCGGCTTCTTCAAGGGAACGGTCCTGGAGGCGCGGCTGGCGCCGCTGGCCACCGCCGCCGAGTGACCGCGGCGGAGTGACCGCAGCGGCATCCGATGGCGCGCCCGGCCGGGCGCCGCCGCCGCGACACGCCCGCAAGGCGCAGGACGCCCCTTGCGGGCGGGCCACGCGGCCGCCGGCCATGGACGAACTCCGTGGAACGGCCGCGTGAGCGCCCGGGTGGACCCGCGCCGGGAGGGTCGGGTCCACCCTCTTCCCCCATATGGATCGAACGGACGCCCCGACATGCTTCGTCGCACCATCCTGCGCGCCGCCTCCGCGGCGATTCTGCTCCTCACCGCCACGCCGGCGCTGGCCGAGCCCGTGACCATCCGCGTCGGCTACGCCGCCATCGGGGTCGGCAACCGGCCCTTCGTCGGCGGCTCCTCGGCGGCGCTGGCGCACGCCGAGGGCTATCTTGAGGCCGAATTCCGGGCCGACCCCGACGTCCGCGTCGAATGGTTCTTCTTCAAGGGCGCCGGTCCCGCCGTGAACGAGGCGATCGCCAACGGCCAGCTCGATTTCGCGCTGCAAGGCGACCTGCCTTCGGTGATCGGCCGCTCCAACGGGCTGAAGACCAAGCTGCTGCTGGCCAGCGGCGCCCGCGCGCCGATCTACGTGGCGGTGCCGCCGGGGTCCGACATCACCGGCATCAGGGATCTGAAGGGCCGCAAGGTCGCCATCTTCCGCGGCACCAACCTGCACCTCGCCTTCAACAAGGTGCTGGCCGCCAACGGGCTGACCGAGAAGGACCTGAAGGCCATCAACATGGACGCCGCCACCGCCAAGGCGGCGCTGGCCACCCGGGACGTCGACGCCGCCCTCGGCCAGAGCGACCTGCTGGCGCTGGAGGAACAGGGCACGGCCAAGGTGATCTACACCTCCAAGGGCGACAACCCGGCCTTCGGCCGCCACGCCCACGTCCTGGTGACCGAGGCGTTCGAGGCCAGGCACCCCGACCTCACCGCGCGGGTGGTCAAGGCTTTCGTCCGGGCCGCGGACTGGGCGTCGGACGAGGCCAACCGCGAGGCGCTCTACGCGGTCTGGTCCAAGTCGGGCATCCCCGCCTCCAACTTCCGGGCGGAGTTCGAGGGGACGCCGCTGGCCCTGCGCAACTCGCCGCTGTTCGACCCCTTCCTGATCGAGCAGTACCGCATCCAGGCCCTTCAGGCCAAGGAACACGGCCTGCTCCGCCGCGACGTCTCCATCGACGGCTGGTTCGACCTGCGCTACCTCGACGCCGCGCTCAAGGAGCTGAAGCTGGAGAGGCGCTGGACGCCCCACGATGCGGACGGCCGGGCGATCGGCTCGTGACCGGCGCGCCGCTTTCCTCCGCCCTGCCCCGCCATCGAGGGAGTTCCCGCATGCCCGCACCCGAGCCCGTCGCGCTGCCGGCCCCGCTCCGGCTGTCCTGGCCGCCGCTTCTCCGGTCCCGGCTTTCCCGGCGCCTGAAGGGGGCGTCGGTGGCGCTGATCGCCCCGCTTCTGGCGCTGCTGGCGTGGCAGGCCAGCGCCGTCGCCGGCTGGCTGCCGCCGCAGGTCCTGCCCGGCCCGGCCGAGGTGGGCGCGCTGTTCGTCGAGATGCTGGACAGCGGCGAACTGCTGGACCACACCCGGATCAGCCTCGGCCGGGTCGCCGGAGGGTTCGCCCTGGGCGCGGCCGGCGGGATGGCGCTCGGCGTGGCCATGGGAATGTCGCCACGGCTCGAGGGCTATGTGAACCCGCTGTTCGTCGCGCTGGCGCAGATCCCGCCGCTGGGGTGGGTCCCGCTGCTGATCATGCTGGTCGGCATCGACGAGACGCTGAAGGTCCTGGTGATCGCCAAGGCGGCCTTCGTGCCGCTGGTCATCAACACGCTGAAGGGCATCCGCGCCATCCCCGCCGCCTATGTCGAGGTCGGCCGGGTCTTCGCCTTCGGACCCCGGGCGATGCTGGCCCGCGTGGTGCTGCCGGCCGCCGTGCCGCCGGTCTTCACCGGCGTGCGCTACGGCCTGACCCACGCCTGGCTGGCCCTGGTGGCGGTGGAGCTGCTCGCCTCCTCGGAGGGACTCGGCTACCTCATGGTGTGGGGCCGGCAGCTCTTCCAGCTCGAAACGGTGCTGGTCGCGATGGTGGTGGTGGGGGCCATCGGCTGGCTGATGGACCGCCTGCTCGAAGCGGCGGAGGCACGGCTTCAGCGCTGGCGCCTGGCCGGAACGCCGGCGGAGGGGATGACGTGACCGCCGCGGCCCCTCTCCGCGGCGCCGCCGCCCGCGGCCTCCTGCTGCCGGCCTTGCTGCTGGCCGCCTGGGAAGCCGCCTACCGGCTGGGCCTGCTCGACCCGCGCCTGCTGCCGGCGCCCTCGCTGCTGCTGGCCTGCCTGGAACGGGAGGCGAGCGACGGCCGGCTTTGGCTCAACCTCGGCGCCAGCCTCGCCCGCGACCTCGCCGGCTTCGCCCTGGGGGCGGCGGCCGGGCTGCTGGCCGGGCTTCTGCTCGGGCTGTGGCGGGGCCTCGACCGGCTGATCGGGCCGTCCTTCCACGCCTGGAAGCAGATCGCGGTGTTCGCCTGGATTCCGCTGATCTCGGTGTGGTTCGGCGTGGGCGAGGCGGCCAAGCTGGTGTTCGTGGCGCTGGCCGCCTTCACGCCGGTGGTGGTCAACACCCACCAGGGCGTCCGCGGCATCGACCGCCGCCACGCCGAGGTGGCGCGGGTCTTCACCCTCTCCCCCGGCCGGACCCTGACCCGGCTGATCCTGCCCGCCGCCCTGCCGTCGATCGTCACCGGGCTGCACCTGGCGCTGATCTACGCATGGCTGGCGACGGTGGGGGCCGAATACTTCATGACCGTCGGCCCCGGAATCGGCGGCATGATGACCGAGGGGCGCGAACTCTTCCACATGGACGTCGTCCTTCTGGGCGTCCTCATCCTGGGC